>NZ_JBSGAW010000028.1:0-118449 GCF_053600955.1 Streptomyces sp. NPDC004838
CGCCCGGTTACATTCCGAACCCGGAAGCTAAGCCTTACAGCGCCGATGGTACTGCAGGGGGGACCCTGTGGGAGAGTAGGACGCCGCCGAACAATTATCGAGGGGGAGGCCCCGCACCACAGGTGCGGGGCCTTTCCGCGTTGTAGGCGAGTTCGCATTCCCGGACCATTCACTCCGCGCGGATCCTGTTGTGCGCCGGCCTTGTCGGGCACCTGGAGGAGTCGGGCACCTGGAGGATGGGAAGAGGCTCGCGCCCGACCTAGTGCTGTGAGATGGGGAGATCCGCTCCGGGCCAGCGGGCGCGGGCCTGTTCGGCGGAGCGGAGGAGGGCCAGGGTGGGCAGCCCTTGATCCTGGCCCGTCGCCAGCAGCTCCGGGAGGCTGGGGAGCGGGGCCACGGCCGCCACATCGTCCAGGACGAGAGTGAATGGTGGGTCGAGCCGACCGGCGGATGACCGTGCGGCCATGCGGCGGCCGTGCTCGACCACGTCTGACGCCAGCGCTGTGAGCAGTGGCATCGCTCCGGGGTGGGCCTTGGGATCCTCTATGGGTTCACCCACCAGATAAAGGCTTCCCCCTTCGTTTATGAATGATTCCAAGGTGAGGGCATCATTTCGGTTGGGGGTGCAAGCCTCGCGGATATGGATCGAGGAGAGGGACGACAGAGCGCGGGCCACCAGTTGCTGGGCGATCTCGCGGCGCTCCGGGTGGGCGGTGAGGGCGGATTCGAGCAGGCCGGCGAGGCCGGACGCGGCCTTGGGGTGCGTACGGAGAATCCGTACGGCCTCCGGGACGCCGATGCCCTGGGCCCAGCGGTGGACTTGCTTGAACGGGCGGCCGTCCACCGCCGCCGCGTGGAGCCAGCAGCGCAGAAGCGTGTCGGCGGTGTCGGCCATGGCCGCGTCGAGGAGTGCGCGGGGGCGTACGGGCGCGAGAAGGGAGCCCGCACGGGCCGTGGCGGTCTCCGTGTTCTCGCAGCCGGCCGTGGGGGACCAGTGGAGGCGGCCGGGTGTGTCGCACAGGTGGCCCGGATCGTAGACGAGTACGGGGCCCAGTTTGGCGCGGGCGTCCTTGGTCTCCGCCCACACCGTGGGGTCGGAGGTCACGATGAGCGCGGGGCCGGCGGCGTCCCGTACGGCCTGGAGCGTGGTGGGGCGGCGGGTGGCCGGGTCACCGAAGAGGAGACGGGGTGCGTGGGGGGACGGAACGGGGGCGTCCCATCCGGTGGCCCCCTGCCGCGCCGGAGGCCGGGAGCGCTGCGGAGGCGCGGACCCAGGACGTGCGGCGCCAGGACGTGCGGCGCCGGGGCCCGCGGATCCGGGAACCGGCTGGGGCGGCGGCGAGTCGTCGGCCGGATCCGGGGCGGAACTCGCGCTTCCTGCGGGGGGCTGTGCCGCCCGGCCGGTACGGGAGAAGGCTCCCGAGTGCGGTGACGGCCGGTGCGGGGAAGACGGATGGTCGGATTCCCAGGGGGCGCCGTGGAGAGGCCGGCGCCACTCGGTGGCTTGTGCGTCCTCGTCCTCGGCCGTGTCCGCCCTGTTCCACTCGTGCGTCCCGGCGTCTTTCCGGGGGGCGGCCGGTCTCCGTCTGCCGGGCTCTCTCCCGTACTCCCTGATCTGTTCTCTGCGCGCCGCGCGGACCGCCTTCCAGCGGGCCAGGGTGCCCAGAAGGAAGACCGCCAGGACGGCCAGGACGAGCAGCATGCCGATGGCGAGGCCCCAGAACAGTCCGTAGCCCGAGAGTTCGGCCGCCGGTGTCGTCGGCCAGGCCGCGGGGAGGTCCTGGGGGGAGCCGGCGAGGGAGCGCACGGCCTGGGGGGCGTTTCCCAGGGTGACGTCCCTCGGCCAGGAGCCGTGGGCGAGGAGGCCCGCCAGTCCCGTGGCGGCCCACGCCAGCAGCAGCAGGCTCAGAAAGAAGCCGAGCAGACCCACCAGCAGGCCGTCCGGGACGCCTCCGCCTCCCGTTCTCTCCTGATGCCGCTCGCGCATGTCATGCCACCGTCGACTCGGAGGAATCGTCGAATTGTTGCTGCTGCCGTTCCATCAGGGCGGCGCGCTGCTCGGCCTCCCACTCCGCCGCTTCGATGTCCTCCGGGAGTGCGGGGCGTGAGGATTCCGTCATGGCCCGGTCGGTGAAGACGAGTGGCCTCTCCGCCTCGGTGACCAGGTGTTTGACGACCTGGACATTGCCGTTGACGTCCCAGACGGCGATACCGGGGGTGAGGGTCGGGATGATCTCGACGGCCCAGCGCGGCAGTCCGAGCACCCGGCCGGTCGCCCGTGCCTCGTCGGCTTTCTGGGCGTAGATCGTCCGGGTGGAGGCCATCTTCAGGATGGCCGCCGCTTCCCGGGCCGCCGCGCCGTCCACGACGTCGGAGAGGTGGTGGACCACGGCGACGAAGGAGAGGCCGAGACGGCGGCCGAACTTGAGCAGGCGCTGGAACAGCTGGGCGACGAAGGGGCTGTTGATGATGTGCCATGCCTCCTCGACCAGGAAGATGCGTTTCTTCCGGTCGGGGCGGATCCAGGTGTGCTCCAGCCAGACGCCGACGATCGCCATCAGGATCGGCATCGCGATCGAGTTGCGGTCGATGTGGGAGAGGTCGAAGACGATCAGCGGCGCGTCGAGGTCGATGCCGACGGTCGTCGGGCCGTCGAACATGCCGCGGAGGTCGCCGTCGACCAGCCGGTCCAGTACGAGGGCGACGTCCAGGCCCCAGGCCCGTACGTCCTCTATGTCGACGTTCATCGCCTGAGCGGACTCGGCCTCGGGGTGGCGCAGTTGCTCGACGATGTCGGTGAGGACGGGCTGGCGGTCGGTGATGGTCTCGTTGACGTAGGCGTGGGCGACCTTGAGGGCGAAGCCGGAGCGTTCGTCGAGGCCGTGGCCCATCGCGACCTCGATGATCGTGCGGAGCAGGGCCAGCTGGCCCGTCGAGGTGATCGAGGGGTCGAGCGGGTTGAGGCGGATGCCGACGTCGAGCGCGGTCATCGGGTCGAGCCGGATGGGAGTTATTCCCAGTTCCTGCGCGATGAGGTTCCATTCGCCGACGCCGTCCTCGCCCTGGGCGTCGAGGACGACGACCTGACGGTCGCGGAAGCGGAGCTGGCGCAGGACGTAGGTCTTCTCCAGCGCCGACTTGCCGTTGCCGGATTCGCCGAGGACGAGCCAGTGGGGGGCCGGGAGCTGCTGGCCGTACAGCTGGAACGGGTCGTAGATATAGCCCTTTCCGCTGTAGACCTCACGGCCGATGATCACGCCCGAATCGCCGAGGCCGGGTGCCGCGGTGGGCAGATAGACGGCCTGTGCCTGTCCGGTGGAGGTGCGGACCGGCAGGCGGGTCGTCTCCACCTTGCCGAAGAGGAAGGACGTGAACGCCTCGGTGAGGACGGACAGCGGATCTCGCATCAGGGCCCCTAACGGCGGATGCCGGTCGCGAACGGCAAGGTGTTCACAAAGGCCCGGTGGTGCTCGCGGTCGCACCACTCCAGCTTCAGATACGACTTGCCGGCCGAGGCGCGGATCGTCCGCTTGTCCCTGGCCAGTGCTTCGGGCGAACGGGATGACACAGTGATGTACCCGACGAGATTGACGCCCGCCGCACCGCTGGCGAGATCTTCACCCCTCTGGTCGAGCCGTCCGTGGGCGGCGATGTCGCGGGGGTCGACCGTGCGGTTCATCTTGGCGGCGCGGCTCGCGTCGGCGTCGTCGTTGGTCTTCTCGGTGAGCATGCGCTCGATGGCGACTTCGGTGGGTTCGAGGTCCATGGTGACCGCGACCGTACGGATCACATCGGGCGTGTGGACGAGCAGCGGGGCGAGGAAGTTGACGCCGACGGGGGTCATCGGCCACTCCTTCACCCAGGCCGTGGAGTGGCACCACGGGGCGCGGGTGGAGGATTCGCGGGTCTTGGCCTGGAGGTAGGTGGGCTCTATGGCGTCGAGTTCGGCGGGCCAGGCGTTGCGCTTGGTCATCGCCTGGATGTGGTCGATGGGGTGGTCGGGGTCGTACATGGAGTGCACGAGGGAGGCGAGCCGGCCCTGGCCGAGGGGCTGGCGGACCCGGATGTCGGCCTCCGCGAGACGGGCGCAGATGTCGGTGAGCTCGCGGGCCATGACGACGGCGAGGCCGGCGTCCTTGTCGAGTCTGCGGGACTTCGCACCGGAGCCGCCGGTGTGGCGGGTGGCGCGGGCCATGGCGTTGGCCTCGGCCGCCAGTTCGCGGGTGTAGTGCATACAGGCCACGAGGTAGGCGCGGTGCTGCTCGCTGGAGGTGGAGACCATCGACTGGAGCTGGTCGTACGATTCCCGCAGCCAGTTCGGGGCCTGGTGGTCACCGCGCTGGGCGACGTCCTTGGCGTGGGCGTCGGGGTCGGCGGGGAGGGTACGGGCCAGGATCTGGAGGCGGGTCACGAAGCCGTCACCGTTGGCGACATGCTTGAGGAGGGTGCCGAAGCGCTCGACGAGGGCCTCCTGGTCCTCGCTGTCGCGCAGGCCGACGCCGGGGCCCTCGATCTCGATGGCGGCGGTGACGGTGCGCCGGTCGGCGTGCAGGAGTACGGCGATCTCGTCGGGGCCGAAGGGGGCGGCGAGCCAGTTGATCCGGCCGATGCCGGGGGGCGGTCCGATCTCGACCTCGCGGCCGTCGATGCGGGTGCCGGCCTCGGAGGCGGCGGAGCGGTAGACGGTGCCGCCGCGCAGGGTGCGCTTGAAACTGCGGTTGATCTCGAACCACTTGTAGAGGGTGCGGTGCTTGTACGGGACGTACACGGCGGCGAGCGCGAGCAGCGGGAAGCCCATCAGGAGCACGATCCGCGGGGCGAGGTAGGGGACGAGCAGTCCGCTCATCATGCCGAGGAACGCGCCGGCGATGATCAGGGCGATCTCGCCGGTCTCGCGGTTCTTGCCGACGATCGCGTTCGGCCGGGCCCGGCCGATGAGGTACGTACGGCGGGGCGCGATGGGATGGGACTGGGTCGTCAACGTCCTCCACCTCCTGTGCTCTTGCGGTTGCTGTGCGGGGTGCCGCCGGTTCCGCTGTTACGGGGCGGTGGGGCGGCGGACGAGGGGCCGGGCCCGGTGGGACGGCTGCTGTGGGCGGCCATGCCGCCGCCCAGGGAGTTGGCGGGGCGGGGGGCGGAGCCGCTGTTCCCGTCGCCGGAGTTGCCGCGGGCGCTGTGCGTCTTGATGCCCTGGGAGACGAGCGCGGCGGGGGAACTGATCACGGCGGCGGCGGCGTTCTCGGCCCCGCTCTGGAGGCGGTTGTTGCGGGAGTTGGCGATCTCGTCGCCGAAGCCGGGGACGAAGCGGTAGATCATCGCGGAGGCGAAGATGGCCAGGATGATGATCGCGAGTCCGGAGACGACGGCGGAGAAGGAGTCGGGGCCCTTGTCGGCGGAGAGGGCGCCCGCCAGGCCGAGGACGATGACGATGACGGGCTTGACGAGGATGATCGCGATCATGATGCCGGCCCAGCGGCGGACGTGGCCCCACATGTTCTTGTCGACCAGTCCGGCGTAGACGACGACGCCGAGGAGGGCGCCGACGTAGAGGAGCACGGCCCGGATGAACAGTTCGAGGTAGAGCACCCCGGCGGCCAGGATGGTGACGAGGGAGACGACGATCAGCATGATCGGGCCGCCGCCGATGTCCGTGCCCTTCTTGAGCGCCGCGGAGAAGTTCCCGAAGAACATGTCGGTCTGGCCGCTGGTGCCGCCCGAGATGACCTCGGTGACGCCGTCGGTCGCGGAGACGAGGGTGTAGAGGATGAGCGGGGTGAAGGCGGAGGCGAGGACCGTCAGCCAGAGGAAGCCGATGGCTTCGGAGACGGCGGTCATCAGCGGGACGCCGCGGATGGCTCGTTTGGCGACGGCGAGGAGCCAGAGGAGCAGGGTGAGGATGGTGGCCGCGGCGAAGACGATGGCGTACTGGGAGAGGAAGGTGGTGTTGGTGAAGTCGACGGTGGCCGTGGACTTCACGGCCTTGGAGAGGGTGTCGACGGTCCAGGACGCGGCGTCGGCGCAGCCGCGGGCGAGGGCGGCCAGCGGGTCGAGGCTGTCGGCGGGGGTGTTGCGGGTGGAGCCGCCGCCGGTGTCGCCGTTTTCGCACAAGTCCTGTGCTGGGCCGCGGATCAGGCCGCAGGAGCTGTTGCTCGGGCTCGGCGTGGGGGTCGGTGTGGGCGTCGGGGCCGCGGCGGCACGGGTCGCCGCGAGCACCGCCGTCGCCTGAAGTCCGGCGAGCACGGCGGTGAGGCTCAGCGCACGGCGTCGGCTGGTGCCGCGAGGCGTAGCGGGCCGGTGAACGTTTCCGGTTACAGCACTAGCGGGCATAGGTGAACCCTCCGAACTGCTGGACGGCATCGGCCATCTCCTTGGAGCCGGATGCGACCTGGTCGCGGCCGACCGGTACGGGGCCGTCCTTCTGGGTGAGGTCGGTGACCTTCCAGTCCCCGTCGATCCACGTCAGCTGGAAGGTGTTGGTGTACCAGCTCTCGGTGACCGGGTTCTTGGAGTCCTCTCCGGCCAGCCCGAAGAGCGCGGAGTACCAGACGGAGACGCTCGCGGTGTTCTCGTCGAAGCTCTCCACCTTCGCCCCCATGGGGTTGAAGCGCGAGACGAACATCGTGCCGTCCGGCGCCTTCCCGTCCGCGTCCAGCCCGATACCGGTCAGGACCTTCTCGTCGGAGTACGCCCTGTCCAGCTCGTCCCCGCGGGCCTGGGCCACGGCGGGCGCGTACACGGTGTTCACGATCCCGGGGCGGCGCTCCTCGTCGTACATGCCGTCGGATCCCAGGGCCACCGTGTAGTTCGCCGCCGCGCTCTGCGCTCCCTGCCGGTCCCTCGCGTACCCGGTCGGGATCCCGTCGTCGGACTTCCCCTTCACGGGCTTCACCCCCGTCGCCGCCGTCGCCTCCGGGCCCGCGCCCTTCGACGGGCCGTCCGCCGCGTCGCCGTCTCCGCCGCTCTGGTTCGCGAACGCGATGGCCGCGATGAGCAGGACGACGATGCCGACGACGGTGATGAGGGAGCGGGAGCCGCGGGCAGGGCGGCGGGCGCCGCCGTAGACGTCGGTGTCCAAGGAGCCGGGCAGCCGCGTGCGAGTCTGCCCGGTGCCGCCGAATCCCTCGTCCGCGCGCCCGCTGCCCGGGTCTCCGCGGTAGCCGTGTTCGTCACCGAGGCTCATGCGTGTACTTCCCCTCGCTCGAGTACGTCCCCTCGTTAGACGTCGTGCGGCACAAAACCGTGCCGCACGACGACGGTGGTCCCGCTGCTTTCCGCGCGGGCGCGGTGTGGTGACTCGACATCAGGGACATCAGGGAACGCAACCTCTGAGGGTGGACCGGCACGCGGGGGAAAGAGGAGAGCGAGAGCACGGAACGGGGGCCGGGACCGAACCGGGATGGGACCGGAACGAGGCCGTGGGAGCGCGGATGGTGCGGGGTCGTACGGGTGGGGTCAGACGGCCATCCCGTACACGATGGTGAACAGGGTCCCCAGTGACCCGATGATGAAGACTCCGGTCAGTCCGGCGACGATCAGTCCCTTGCCCTGTTCGGCGCTGAAGGTGTCGCGCAGTGCGGTCGCTCCGATGCGCTGCTTGGCAGCGCCCCAGATCGCGATGCCGAGGCAGAGCAGGATGGCGATCGCCATCACCACCTCGATCATCACCCGGGCCTCGTTGCCCAGGCTCCCGAAAGGCCCCCAGTTCGGGGCGATGCCGCCGATGATGGTGTTGATGTCGCCCTTTTCGGCTGCAAGGATCATGTGTAACTCACCGCCCCTGTCGGGTTGTTCGCCGCCCGTGCCCTCCGGCACGGGCCATCGCTCTATCTTCGCTGATGAAACCGCCCGCGGATGCCGACTTGGCGGGTCTCTTTACCCGATCTCCGCACGTATGACCGAGAGCCACCGCCCTGACCTGCGGAGAAGTGGATCAGAGCCACCATGAGGAGCCAGTACCGTCACTCTGTGTATCACGCTGCGTGACTTCGGGCAATGACTGTCGTTGTTCCACCTTTGGGGCGCACCTCACGTTTCGGGCGCGGCGTGACCGCTTTGCGCCCGGATGCGTCCCGCCCGCCGTGCCGCGCTCCCGCCGGGCGGCGCGCGAGCGGGCGCCGAAGAGCCGGAGGCCAGGGTGCGTACACGCGTACGGGCGTACGGACATGTATGCGTACGGCGTCGGGCCTCGGAGGCATGTACGGCGCAGAGTCGCGGTGCCGGGGCACGTCCGGACCGGCCGGGGCACGAAGGGCGCACGGGCTGCCGCGGCCGGGGCACGCCGAGGCGCCCGCCGCCCCGGCGGGCACCTCCTGAATCGTCCCGGCCCCACCTACACTGACGCAGTGGCGGACTTCCAGGGGGTGGAGGGGGGTTGACGGTGCGTAAGGCGTGGCTGATCGCCGGCGTGTCCATCGGGGGCTGCCTGGCGTTCGTCGCCCTGCTCGTCGTGGGGACCTACTCGGCCGCCTCCGGGCTCTTCGGGGCCGGCGCCTCCGGCCGGAGTGGGCCCGTGGCGCTCGCCAAGGGGGCCGTGCCCGCGAAGTATCAGGCGCTGGTGCAGAAATGGGGCAACCTCTGTCCGGCGATCAATCCGGCGCTGCTCGCGGCCCAGCTCTACCAGGAGAGCGGCTGGAACCCCAGGGCGCAGAGCCACGCCGCCGCGCAGGGCATCGCCCAGTTCATTCCGGGGACCTGGGCCGCGCACGGAATCGACGGGGACAACGACGGGGACCGGGACGTCTGGGATCCGGTCGACGCCATTCCGTCGGCCGCCACCTACGACTGCAAGCTGGCCGGATATGTGAAGAAGGCCCCCGGCGACCCGACGAACAACATGCTCGCCGCGTACAACGCGGGCGCGTACGCGGTGATCAAGTACGGCGGGGTGCCCCCGTACAACGAGACGCAGAACTATGTGAAGGTCATCCGGACCCTGGAGAAGAGCTTCGCGCGGCCTGTCGGGCGGGTGGATCCCTCGCGTCAGGCGGCGGGGGCGATCAACTTCGCGCAGGAGCAACTCGGGACGAAGTATCTGTGGGGCGGGAACGGCACACCGGAGCAGAACGGCCGGTTCGACTGCTCGGGACTGACCCAGGCCGCGTTCCGGACGGTCGGGATCGAGCTGCCGCGCGTGGCGAACGACCAGTACAACGCCGGACCGCATCCCCCGCGGGAGGAACTGCTGCCGGGCGATCTCGTCTTCTTCTCGGACGACCTCACCAATTCACGGGCCATCAGACACGTCGGCATCTATGTCGGTGGCGGGTACATGATCAACGCGCCGAAGCCCGGTGCGGTGATCCGGTTCGACAAGATCGACACCGCGGACTACTTCGGGGCGACCCGGGTCACGGCGGATGGCGCGAAATCGCTTCCCACTCCGCCGCCCAGTGCCTGATGGGGCGTCGGGTGTGGCCGGAAACACTGCTTGCGCCACGGCTCTGAGCTGCGGTTCTCGGCCGCGGTGATGTGTTTCTCTTCGATAACGTACTGGTGATCGTTCGGTAGAGAGTGGAACGTACACGGCATGCAGGCCGTTCCCTGGACAGTGCAGCCAGGATGACCATGCAGACCTCACGATGACCATGCAGCAGTCGCCGAACGCTGACCACGGGGGTTGGTAGAGGGCGGTGCGTGCGGATGCGCCGCTCATGGACTCAGGGCAAATCAAGGCAAGGGGCCGTATCAGATGGCTGGACTCACGACGGGGTTCTCCCCGGGGGAGTCAGAGGTGGAGTTCTCCCTGGCGGATTCGAGAGGGGCGGCGGGTCCCGACCTCGGCCTGCTCCAAGACATCAACGGCCTCGCCAAGGCCGCCCCGCCCTGGTTCGACCGGATCATGGGGTTCGTCGGCGAGTACGGGATCATGCTCGGGCTCGTCGGCGTCGCGCTGTGGTGCTGGTGGGGTGTGCGGCGGCGGGAGAGCCTCGACGAGTCGGTCGCGGGCCTCGCCGGGCTCGTCTGGGCCCCGCTCGCCGCGGCCGTCGCCCTGCTGATCAACATACCCATCCGCGGGTTCGTCGAGAGACCTCGGCCGTTCGTGGACCACAAGGACCTCGAAGTCCTCGTCTCCGGCAAGACCGATTACTCCTTCGTCAGCGACCATTCCACGATGGCGATGGCGATAGCCGTCGGGATCTTCCTCGTCCACCGGAAGTTCGGGTTCGCCGCGCTCGGGCTCGCCTTCGCCGAGGGCTTCCTCCGCGTCTACATGGGCGTGCACTATCCGACCGATGTGATCGGAGGATTCGCGCTCGGTACCGCCGTCACCCTGCTGCTCGCGCCGCTCGCCCTGACGCTGCTGACGCCGCTGGTGTCGGCGGTCGCCGGATCCGCGCGGGCCGGCCGGCTCGTACGGTCGAAGCGAACGGACGCCGGGCCGGGCGGCGGCAGGCCGGAGCCGCTCGGCATTCCCGAGCCGAAGTCGGACGGTACGGGGGAGAAGGACCTCGCGGCCTGAGTCGGCCCGTCCGGCCGGTCGGGGTCGTCCGGACGGCCGTGGGGGTCTCAGCGGCGCTTCCGGTTGCGGCGCTGATGGCGGCGCACGATCAGTACGGTGCTGACCGCGGCCACCAGGCCGGTCCCGGCGACGGAGAGCGAACTCTCGATCGGGCCGTCGGGCTTGGCCGCGCTGGGGGCCGGGGCGGGGACGGCGACGGGCCCTTCGCCGCCACCGCCACCGCCACCGCCAGCACCGGCACCGGCACGGGAATCGCTCACAGGATCTGAACCGGAACCGGAACCGGAACCTTCGATCGAGCCGGAGACGGCCCCGGACGGCGAACGGGAGAGCGAAGCGGAAGCGGTGCTGCTCAGCGGGAGCGTCAGGGCGAGCGCCGTGGTCGCCGTCAGGGCGGCTATGCGTCCGCGCTTGCCCATGGACCGTGCGATGGACCAGTCCGGGGTGCGGACCTCGGCACGGACTTCGGTACGGACCTCGTCACGGCTCGCGCCGCCGGCACGGGTGACGGACAGGTCGGCGGTACGGACGCGAACGGGGGAGGGTGTCTTCGTGCACGGGGATCGGGTCATGGGGGGCTTCCTCGGAACGGAGGGGCAGGGGTCTCTGCATCAAGGGCACCCGTCCTGCCCCGTACCGGCCATTCAGACGCCTCCGTCGGAGCTACCGGCCGACCCCGGTCCGGGCCACCCGGCCGGCCGCGCCGCCGCCTACTGAGCTGGGGAAACGTCTCAGGCGGCCGGGATCCCGCTCTCGGCGACCGCCGCGGAGGCGGAGGCATGGGACGCGGCGTCCTGGCGCGCCCGTTCGCGGGAGCGCCGGGCGGGGCCGGTCCAGCCGCAGGCGCAGCGGGCCAGGGCGAAGGAGCCGCGTTCGACGGTGGTGGTGTGGTGCGTGGGGGGAGGCGCGGGGCTGTCGTCCGTGGAGGCTTGCGAAGGCACGTCTCCACGGTACTGGGGCCGCCCGCCTGTGTTGACCCCGCGTGACGACGGACACCGGTGGTCGTTATGCGGAACGGGTGGGGTTCTCTGACGGATCAGCGGTTCCGGTGTTGGGGGTTGGCAGGCGATGGTGGTGCAGCGGCATCGGCGCGGAGGCGGGACGTCAGCCGTCACCGCCGCCGTACTCCTGGGGACGATGACGATCGGCGCCTGCTTCGGTGGCGCGGTCCCCGACGGTCTGGGCGGCGGTGCGGTGACCGACGGGCGGCCGGGGGCCGCGTCCGTGCGGGAGGACGCCGTGCACTCGGCGGCGGACGGGCTGATCGAGGCGGGCACCGCGAGTGCGCGCACCTGGATGGAGACGGTCACCGGTGGTACGAGGGTGACGATCCAGGGGGAGGGCGGCTATGACTTCGAGCGCGGGATGGGCTGGTTAACCGTCGTACTGCCGACGGACGCCACCGGGGTGGACGAGCGCAGTCCCGTCACCGAACTGATGACGCCCGGTGCCCTGTACATGAAGAACCGGGGTGCGGGGGTGCCCGCCGACAAGTGGGTGCGGGTGGACACCACCACGCTGGAGGACGGGAATCTGGTCACCGGGGGCGCGACCGATCCGCTCGCCGCGGCGGAACTGCTGCGCGGCGCGAGGGCGGTGACCTATGTCGGGGACGGACGGGTCCTCGGTGCGAAGGTGCGCCATTTCCGGGGCGAGACGGACATCGCGCTTGCGGCGCGGTTGGCCCGGCCGTACGCGCGCGCGTCACTGGCCGCGGCGGCGAAGGGGTTTGCCGAGGACACCGTGCCGTTCGACGCGTATCTCGACGAGGAGGGGCGGCTGCGGAAGGTGCGGCACCGCTTCAGCTTCACCCATGGGAGCGGGACGGTGGCGGTGATCTCGACCACGGTGCTGTACGACTTCGGGGCCTCCGTGGCCGTACGGCTGCCCGATCGGCGCGACATTTACACCGGAAGGATCAGGGCCTAAATGGTCCGGACGTGCCATGTGCTGTCCGTGTGTCACTGCCTACGCTAGGAAATCGACACCGGAGGAAGAGGTGAATGCACGTGGCTCCGCCCAGTATGACGTTGGTCCAGGACCACGTGGCCCTCGCCGAGATCGAACTGTGTGGTGAGTTGATCATCGCGGCGTCGGCCGCGGACGGGGAGAGGCTGAGCCCGGCCCGTATCGACGAGGTGCTGAAGGTGGCGGCGGAGCGGTCCGTGCTCGCGCCGCAGGACTGACGGAGAAATCGTCAGGGCAGGGGCAACGGCGCCCCTGCCTTGTTCGCACGTGCCTGCCCGGTTCGTACGCCCGCGGGCGCACGCCCTTGTCCGCACCACTGTGGTCCCGCACCACTGTGGTCCGTACCGCCCTGGCCCCGCGCCCGAGCCCGCCGCTCCGGGGCCGCGCGTACGGTACGGCAGCGCGCCGCCTGCGGGGCTCGGGCCGCCGGGGCGGATGATCAGGTGCGCATCATGCGGGCGATCGCCTTGGTCGCTTCCTCGACCTTCGCGTCGATCTCGTCGCCGCCCTTGACGGCCGCGTCGGCGACACAGTGGCGCAGATGCTCTTCCAGGAGCTGGAGGGCGAAGGACTGGAGCGCCTTGGTGGACGCCGAGACCTGCGTGAGTATGTCGATGCAGTAGACGTCCTCGTCGACCATCCGCTGAAGGCCGCGGATCTGGCCCTCGATCCGGCGCAGCCGCTTGAGGTGCTCGTCCTTCTGCTTGTGGTAGCCGTGGATGCCGTGGTCGTGGTCGGCGACGGCAACGTCCGCGATCGGGTTGTCGGTGACCGGGGGGCCGGCCGCCTCGGTGGTCGTCATCGGGTCCTCCCGTTGTCCTGGCAACTGTCTGGCTGGCGGTCTGTCTGTCCTGCTGCCGGGTCCGCTGTGCTGACCGGCTCTGTTCTGTGTGGCGTTCTGTGCGGTGTTCTGTGCGGCGTGGAAACCGGGGCGACAGCCCCGGTCGTATACCCCTCCTGGGTATATGGTACCGAATCGCGTCGGCCAACGGGGGACAGAGCGGTGCGGAACGGGAGCCGGGGTCCCATGATGATCGCACTGCTCCATGGGCGACACTGAGGAAGGCCGGTTGGTCTTGGCCGGAAGAATGTGCCTAGCATCGGCCTGTCCGCATCCAAGCACTCTGAGGACCCCACGTGCGATTTCGTCTGACCCCCAGGGAGACGAGCTTCTACGACATGTTCGCCGCGTCCGCGGACAACATTGTCACCGGCTCCAAGCTCCTGATGGAACTGCTCGGGGCCGATGCTTCTTCCCGGGGCGAGATCGCGGAGCGGATGCGGGCCGCGGAGCACGCGGGCGACGACGCCACCCATGCCATCTTCCACCAGCTGAACTCCTCGTTCATCACGCCGTTCGACCGTGAGGACATCTACAAGCTCGCGTCGTCCCTCGACGACATCATGGACTTCATGGAGGAGGCCGTCGACCTGGTCGTCCTCTACAAGGTCGAACGGCTGCCCAAGGGAGTCGAGCAGCAGATCGAGGTCCTCGCGCGGGCGGCGGAGCTGACGGCGGAGGCCATGCCGAATCTGCGGACCCTGGACCATCTCACCGAGTACTGGATCGAGGTGAACCGCCTGGAGAACCAGGCGGACCAGATCCACCGCAAGCTTCTGGCCACCCTCTTCAACGGCAAGTACGACGCCATCGAAGTCCTCAAGCTCAAGCAGATCGTGGATGTGCTGGAAGAGGCCGCCGACGCGTTCGAGCATGTCGCGAACACCGTGGAGACCATCGCGGTCAAGGAGTCCTGAAGCTCGTGGACACGTTCGCCCTGGTCGTGACCATCGGTGTCGCGCTCGGATTCACGTACACCAATGGCTTCCACGACTCCGCGAACGCGATCGCGACCTCCGTCTCCACCCGTGCGCTGACCCCGCGGGTGGCGCTGGCGATGGCCGCGGTGATGAACCTCGCGGGCGCGTTCCTCGGACAGGGCGTCGCGAAGACCGTCAGCGAAGGGCTCATCGAGACGCCGCACGGCAGCAAGGGGATGGGCATCCTCTTCGCCGCGCTGCTCGGCGCGATCGTCTGGAACCTCGTCACCTGGTATTTCGGCCTGCCGTCCTCCTCGTCCCACGCGCTCTTCGGCGGCATGGTGGGCGCGGCGCTCGCGGGCGGCACGGAGGTCATCTGGTCCGGGGTCCTGGAGAAGGTCATCGTCCCGATGTTCGTGTCGCCCCTGGTCGGGCTGGTGGCGGGCTATCTGGTGATGGTCGCGATCATGTGGATTTTCCGCAGGGCCAACCCGCACAAGGCGAAGCGCGGCTTCCGCATAGCCCAGACCGTCTCGGCCGCGGCCATGGCACTCGGCCACGGCCTCCAGGACGCCCAGAAGACCATGGGCATCGTGGTCATGGCCCTCGTCATCGCCGACGTCGAGCAGCAGGGCGACGCCATCCCCATCTGGGTCAAGATCGTCTGCGCGGTCATGCTCTCCCTCGGCACGTACGCCGGCGGCTGGCGGATCATGCGCACCCTCGGCCGTAAGATCATCGAACTCGACCCGCCCCAGGGCTTCGCCGCCGAGACGACCGGCGCCTCGATCATGTTCGGCTCCGCCTTCCTCTTCCACGCGCCGATCTCGACGACCCATGTGATCACCTCGGCGATCATGGGCGCCGGCGCGACGAAGCGGGTGAACGCGGTCCGCTGGGGTGTCGCCAAGAACATCATCCTCGGCTGGTTCATCACGATGCCCGCGGCGGCGGCGGTGGCGGCGATGAGCTACGGAATCGTTTACCTGGCCTTCGGCTGACCGCCCTCTTCGCCCTTCGGCCGTCCCCTTCGGTTGACCGCCCCCGCGAAACCGCCCCCGCGCTCCCTTCGGCCGGGGCCGCTACCCGGCCCTCGCGCCAGGGCTGCCAGGGCCGCCAGCGCTGCCGCGGACCGGCCGACACCGGCCGGGGCTCCGCGGCGGCACGCCGTTCCGCGGTGAAACGCGAGTGGGCCCGCCCCCGGATCGGGGGCGGGCCCTTCGTCTCGCGGTGGCACCGCCATGCAGCACCGCAGGACGTCTTGGGGCGCGGGCCGTACGCGGGCCGTACGCGGGACGGCGCTCAGCCGAAGCGGCCCGAGATGTAGTCCTCGGTCGCCTGGACGGACGGGTTGGCGAAGATGCGCTCCGTGTCGTCTATCTCGATCAGCTTGCCGGGCTGGCCGACCGCCGCCAGATTGAAGAAGGCGGTGCGGTCGGAGACCCGGGCCGCCTGCTGCATGTTGTGGGTGACGATGACGATCGTGAAGCGCTCCTTCAGCTCCCCGATCAGGTCCTCGATCGCGAGGGTGGAGATCGGGTCCAGCGCCGAGCAGGGCTCGTCCATCAGCAGGACGTCCGGCTCGACCGCGATCGCGCGGGCGATGCACAGGCGCTGCTGCTGACCGCCGGAGAGGCCGGAACCGGGCTTGTTGAGGCGGTCCTTGACCTCGTTCCAGAGGTTCGCGCCCCTGAGTGACTTCTCCACCACGTCGGCGAGCTGGTTCTTCTTGTACGAGCCGTTCAGCCGCAGGCCCGCCGCGACGTTGTCGAAGATCGACATGGTCGGGAACGGGTTGGGGCGCTGGAAGACCATGCCGACCGTACGGCGTACGGCGACGGGGTCGATGTTGGAGGCGTACAGATTCTCGTCGTCCAGCAGCACCTTGCCCTCGACGCGGCCACCGGGGGTGACCTCGTGCATTCGGTTCAGGGTGCGCAGGAAGGTGGACTTGCCGCAGCCGGACGGGCCGATGAAGGCGGTCACGGAGCGGGGCTCCACGGTCATCGAGATGTCCTCGATGGCCTTGTGGGAGCCGTAGTAGGCGGTCAGGCCGCTGACGTCGATTCGCTTGGCCATGGTTCGGATCACTTCCCGGTCGCCGCGCGTCAGCGGCTGGTCTTCGGGGCCTTCCAGCGGGCGATGCCGCGGGCCACCAGATTGAGGATCATGACGAAGGCGATCAGAACCAGGGCGGCGGCCCAGGCGCGGTCGTACGACGCCTCGCTGCCGACCCGGTACTGCTCCCAGATGTAGAACGGGAGCGAGGACTGGGCGCCTTCGAACGGGTTGGTGTTGATGAGCTGGCTGCCGAAGACCAGCAGCATGATCGGCGCGGTCTCACCGGCGATCCGCGCGATCGCGAGCATCACACCCGTGGTGATGCCACCGAGCGCGGTCGGGATGACCACCTTCAGGATCGTGCGCCACTTCGGTACGCCCAGGGCGAGGGAAGCCTCCCGCAGCTCGTTCGGGACGAGCTTGAGCATCTCCTCCGTGGAGCGCACCACGACCGGCAGCATCAGGATCGCCAGCGCCAGCGCGCCCATCAGCCCGGACGGGCTCAGCTCGAACATCAGCATGATCGAGAGAAGGAAGAGGCCCGCGACGATCGACGGGATGCCGGTCATGACGTCGACGAAGAAGGTCACGGCCTTGGCGAGCGCGCCCTTGCCGTACTCGACGAGATAGACCGCGGTCAGCAGGCCGATCGGCACCGAGACCAGTGTGGCGAGACCGACCTGCTCCAGCGTGCCGATGATCGCGTGGTAGACGCCGCCGCCCTGCTCGAAGCCGGGGACGCCCGCCATCGAGTGGGTCAGGAAGTAGCCGTCGAGGACCTTCACACCGCGGCTGACGGTCACCCAGATGAGGGAGAGCAGAGGGATGACGGCGAGGATGAAGCAGACCCAGACGATGCTGGTGGCCAGCCGGTCCTTCGCCTGCCGCTGGTTCTCGACCACCGTGGTCGCGACGTACGAGATCACCATGAAGAACAGGGCCGAGAGCAGGCCCCATTGCGTCCTGCTCTCCCAGCCGGCGATCGCGCCGAGGCCGCAGCCCAGCGCGATTCCGCCGACGGCGAAGGCCGCGGGGGCCCAGCGGGGGAGGGACCGGCCGCTGAGCCGGCTCCGCGGGCCCGGCCGGGCCGGGGCGGGCTTGTCCTGTACTGCCGACTGGATCATGCGTTGGCCCCCGAGTACTCCTTGCGGCGGGCGATGATCAGGCGGGCCGCGCCGTTGACCAGCAGGGTGAGGATGAACAGCACGAGTCCGGAGGCGATCAGGGCGTCGCGCCCCAGCTCATTGGCCTCGTCGAACTTCGCGGCGATGTTCTGGGCGAAGGTGCCGCCGCCCGGATTGAGCAGATGCGCGGAGATGAGGAAGCTCGGGGAGAGCACCGTGGCGACGGCCATCGTCTCGCCGAGCGCGCGGCCGAGGCCCAGCATCGAGGCGGAGATGACACCCGAACGGCCGAAGGGGAGCACCGACATGCGGATGACCTCCCACCGGGTCGCGCCGAGCGCCAGGGCGGCTTCTTCATTCATACGGGGGACCTGGAGGAACACCTCGCGGCTGACGCTCGTCACGATCGGCAGGATCATGATCGCCAGCAGGATGCCCACGGTGAACAGTGAACGGGCGACGCCGACTTCGGTCTTCTCGAAGATGTACGTCCAGGCGAAGGCGTCGTCCAGCCAGAGGTTGAGGCCCTCCAGATACGGGACGAGGAAGAGCGCGCCCCAGATGCCGTAGATGATCGACGGCACGGCGGCCAGCAGATCGACGACGTACGCGATGGGGGCGGCGAGCCTGCGCGGCGCGTAGTGCGAGATGAAGAGCGCGATGCCGACCGCGATCGGGACCGCGATGACCATCGCGATCACCGAGCTGACGATCGTGCCGAAGAGAAGGACCGCGATGCCGAACACGGGCGGATCGCCCGCGGGGTTCCAGTCGAAGGTGGTGAGGAAGTTGCCCTCGTCCTTCGAGATGGCGATCGCGGCCCGGTAGGTGAGGAAGGCGGCGATCGACGCCATGATCACCAGGAGCAGAATGCCCGAGCCGCGGGACAGACCAAGAAAGATCTTGTCGCCCGCGCGGCCGGTGGAACCACTCTTCCTGGCGACCGGCGGACCCGCCGTCGCTGGGGGAGGGGAATCTATGGGTGTCGTGGAAGCCATCGTCTTTCCGGTCTGTGTGGGGGAGCGGTGGGCTCCCCTGGCGGCGGTGCACCGGATGGGGGTGGGCGGGAGACGGGCGGAGCGCGGTGGGGGCCCGGCCGTGGGGGGTGGGCCGGGAGGGGCCGTGCGGACTCGGACTCGGACCGGTGGTCGGTGGCCGGTGGCCGTTGGTCGAACCGGTGGCCCGCGGGCCGACGGCCCGGACCGTCGGTCCCCGGCCTTCGGCTCGCGGCCGGGTACGGAGGGCATGACGCGCTCCGCCCGTCTCCCCGTTTCTTCTGCTGCTACTTCTTCTACCGCTTCTTCACGGCCGCTTCTGTTGGGGCTGCGGCGGCCGTGTTGTCGCGGTGCGTCAGCTCAGACCCGCGACCGTCTCGCGGACCTTCGCGTTGATCTCGGCCGGGATCGGGGCGTAGCCGGCGTCCGAGAGAACCTTCTGGCCCTCGTCGCTCGCGGTGTAGGTCAGGAAGGACTTGACCGTGCCCAGCGTGTCGGCCTTGTTGCCGGTATCGCAGACGACCTCGTACGTCACCAGGACGATCGGGTACGCGCCGTCGGCCTTGGTGGCGTAGTCCAGCTCAAGGGCGAGGTCCTTGCCGGTGCCCTTGACCTTGGCGGCGGCGATCGCCTTGGAGGCGTTCTCCGAGGTCGCCTTCACCGGAGCGGCGGCGCCGGTGTTGATGGCGACGGTGGGGATGGACTGCGAGGTCGCGTAGGACAGCTCGAAGTAGCCGATCGCACCGTCGACCTGCTTGACCTGCGCGGCGACACCGGAGGAGCCGGAGGCGGCCTGGCCGCCGGGGGCGGGCCACTTCTTCTCGGCCTCGTACGGCCAGTCGGCGGCGGCGGTCTTGCCGAGGTACTTGCCGAGGTTCTGCGTGGTGCCCGAGTCCTCGGAGCGGTGGAACGCCTGGATCGCCTTGTCCGGGAGCGACTTGCCCTCGTTCAGCTTGGCGATCGCCGGGTCGTTCCACTTGGTGATCTTGCTGTTGAAGATCTTGGCGATCGTCGGCGCGTCCAGGGTCAGGTCGTCGACGCCGGCGAGGTTGTAGCCGATCGCGACCGGGCCGCCGACCATGGGCAGGTTGATGCCCTGGCCGGTCTTGCAGATCTTCTTGGACTCGGCGACCTCGTCCTCCTTGAGCGCGGAGTCGGAACCCGCGAAGCCCACGGTGCCCTGGTTGAAGGCGACGATGCCCTCGCCGGAGGAGGAGGACTTGTAGTTGATCTCCACGCCGGAGCAGGCGGCCATGTAGTTCTTGACCCACAGGTCCATGGCGTTCTTCTGAGCGCTGGAACCCGAGGCGAGGAGCTTGCCCTGGGCGCCGTCGCACTTGATGTTCGACGCGGCGCTGGTCTTGTCGCTGGTGCTGTCCGTGCCGCCGGCGTTGTCGTCCGAACCACACGCCGTGAGGACCAGGGCGCCGGTGACAGCGAGGGCGCCGAGCGCGGTGGCGCGAAGCCCGTTCTTGCGCTGAAGCTTCACTTTCGGGTGTTCCTTCCAGGAGCCGCCTGGACGCTGACCGTTGTCGGAGACGTTGGTGGCGGCATACGTCGGTGGTGAGGTGCCGGCCCGTTGCCGGTTACCGCGTAAGGCTGAAATTAGGCAGATGAGATGAAGTGGCCCGAGGGGGAGAGTGAACGGAAGGTGAACCGTGTCGGGCGGCTGGGTGCTTGACTGCATGTACCACCTGATGATCCGGCTCCACCCCTGTGGCCTGGGATGTTCCCTGGACCGAGAGAGAGCTGCGGTAGAGCTGCGGTCGGATTGTCGGGGTTCTGTACGGGCTCCTTGCCGCAGGGCTGTGCGGGGCTGCGGTGAGCGGCGGGCGGGGTGGTCGACGGTCGGTCCTGCGGGGGCACGGTCCGCGCATGGTGGGCGGGGTGGGGCGGGCGGGGCAGGGGCACGCGGTGGTGTGGTGGTCCGTGCGTTCCGGCCGTGTCCCGTGCGTCCGCGCTCGCCCGGAGCGGCGGCCCCGGACCGTCCCGTACAACCCCACGGGCTTGGGAAGCCCTCACCGTACCGCCGTCGGCGCACCCGGCCGGACGCCGTGCGCCTCCGGCGGGGAGAGCGGGTGGGGGGTTGCCTTCGGGGTGGGAGTGCCCGTCGCCTGGCGGTACGCGCTCAGTCCCTCGCGCGGCCGGAGTCCGTCGGGTGGAGCGTGCTGAGGAACGCGGTGACCAGGTCCCGGTCGCGGGGCTGGGTCAGCCGGTTGCGGGCCGCCGTCGGCGGGAGCCAGAGGACGCGGTCGACCTCGTGGTTGGCCGCGAAGACCCCGGACGTCGCCTCGGCGGCCCAGTAGCGGACCTCCTTGGGGCGGCCCTCCACGGGATAGCGGACCGTGGGCAGGGCCGGGCCGAGGGCGCAGGCCATGCCCGTCTCCTCGAGGACCTCGCGGAGAGCGCCGTCGCGCGGGTCCTCGTCCCGCTTGAGCTTGCCTTTGGGGTGCGAGAAATCGTCGTACTTAGGACGGTGTACGAGGCAGATCTCCAGGCCCTCGTCCCCGTACGGCGAGCGCCGCCACAGGACACAGCCCGCGGCCAGGATCGCGGCCTCGCTCATCACACCCTCGCCTTCACCGCGATGGAACCGGGCCAGATCTCCTGGAAGGCGAACCGGGCGGCCTCGACCTCGTGCCGCTGGTCGGCGTGGAGCACTCCGAGGGCGTACGCGGTCGCCGGGGCGATCCTCGGGGTACGGGCGGCGGCAGCGGCGGCCTCCGCCGCCTCGGCCGCGTCGCGGTGACGGTCGAGCAGGCCGCCCGCGCGGGCGAGGACCGCCGTCGAGGCGTTCGGCCGGAGGAGCTCCAGTACCTCCAGGGCGTACCGGTGCAGCCGCAGCAGCTGCCGGACCTGGTGCCAGGGCGCGTCCTGGGACTCCTCCGCGTGCGCGGGAGCGAGGCCGTGGACGAGCGCCTCCGCGTTGTAGGGGTGGCCCGCCCTGCTCAGGGGCAGCGCGGTCACCGCCTCCAGCAGCCGCCTCTCCGCCACCTCGGCGGACGGGAACAGCACATCGCGGGCGGGCGAGGCCGCCACCGGCCCGAGCGGCAGATCGGACGCGAGTACGGCGACGGCGTCCGCGACCGCGTGGAAGCGGGAGGAGCCGAGCGCCTGGAGCGCGGCGGAGTGCGCGCGGGTGCGGGCGAGCGTCAGCTGCCGCTCCAGCAGGGCGCCGGCGCGCGCGGCCCCGACCGTGACCGTGCCGGCCGGGGCGTTCGCCGTCGCAACCGGCGCAACCGGTCCCGCGGGCTCCCGTTCCGCCGGGGCCTCGCCCCGTACCACCGGCGGCGGAGACGACCCCGACAGCCGGGACAGCGCCTCCAGCAGCCGGTTCAGCCGGGACGTACAGGCGTGCTCCTGCGCCAGGGTCGTGGTGAGCCAGGCCAGTTCCGCCCGTAGTCCGTCCGACCACACCGGGTCGAGCAGCGGGCGGAAGGTGTGCAGCGTCCCGCCGATGCGCCGGGAGGCCATCCGCAGGGAGCGGGCGGCCTCCGCCACGGCCACCGTGTCCGCCCCGCTCCCGCCGTGCAGCCGCAGACTCCGCAGGAAGTCGCCCGCGCGCGCGTGGAGGTACGCGGCGAGGGCCTCCCCGGCACTGCCCGCGGCGTCCGCGTCCACGTCTGCACCGGCGTCCGCGTCTGCACTGGCGTCCGCGTCTGCACCGGCGTCTGCGTCGGTGCCGGGACCGGCACCGGCCATGACCGCGCCGGAAACCGCAGCCGGCGCCGACACTGATACCGACGTTGATACCGACACCGGCGACGGCGACCGCACAGGCACAGGCACGGGCACAGGCGCCGGAATCGGGTTCGGAACCGGAGCCTCTGCGCTCTGCTGCGGGACGAGGGACGACAGATCAGGGTTGGGCACGCCTGCGCCTCCGGGCGTCGATGAGCATCTCCTGGACATTCCGCAGCGGCTGGCCGTCCGCGTCCGTCGAATGCCGGGTCCAGGCCCCGTCCGGACCCAGATGCCAGGACGACGTGGTGTCGGACATGCCCGTCTCCAGCAGACGGGTGAGCGCCGCGCGGTGGGCCGGGTCGGTGACCCGTACCAGCGCCTCGATACGGCGGTCGAGGTTCCGGTGCATCATGTCGGCGCTGCCGAACCACACCTCGGGCTCGCCGCCGTTGCCGAAGGCGAAGACCCGCGAGTGCTCAAGGAAGCGGCCGAGGACCGACCGTACCCGGATGTTCTCGGAGAGACCGGTGACTCCGGGCCGGATCGCGCAGATCCCGCGCACCCAGATGTCCACCGGCACACCGGTCATCGCCGCCCGGTAGCACGCGTCGATGATCGCCTCGTCCACCATCGAGTTGACCTTGATGCGGACATAGGCGGGCCGCCCGGCGCGGTGGTGCGCGGCCTCCTTGTTTATCCGCGAGATCAGGCCGTCGCGCAGCGACTTGGGCGCGACGAGCAGCCGCCGGTAGGTCTCCCGCCGCGAGTAGCCGGAGAGCCGGTTGAACAGGTCGGACAGATCCGCGCCCACCTGCGGGTCGGTGGTCAGCAGCCCCAGGTCCTCGTACAGCCGCGCGGTCTTCGGGTGGTAGTTGCCCGTGCCGACGTGCGAGTAGCGGCGGAGGATCTCGCCCTCCTGCCGTACCACCAGGGAGAGCTTGCAGTGGGTCTTCAGGCCGACCAGCCCGTAGACGACATGGCAGCCCGCCTCCTCCAGCTTCCGCGCCCACTTGATGTTGGCCTGCTCGTCGAAACGGGCCTTGATCTCGACCAGGACGAGCACCTGCTTGCCCGACTCGGCCGCGTCGATGAGCGCGTCCACTATCGGCGAGTCGCCGGAGGTCCGGTACAGCGTCTGCTTGATCGCCAGGACGTCCGGGTCGGCCGCGGCCTGTTCGAGGAACGCCTGCACGGAGGTGGAGAAGCTGTCGTACGGGTGGTGCAGCAGCACGTCCCGCTCGCGCATCGCCATGAAGATGTCCGGCGCGGACGCCGACTCGACCTCCGAGAGGTCCCGGTGCGTGCCCGCGATGAACTTCTGGTACTTCAGCTCGGGCCGGTCCAGCCCCGCTATGCCGAAGAGGCCGGTGAGGTCGAGAGGGCCGGGCAGCGGATAGACCTCGGCGTCGGAGACCTTCAGCTCGCGCACCAGCAGATCGAGGACGTACGGGTCGATCGACTCCTCGACCTCCAGCCGGACGGGGGGCCCGAAGCGCCGCCGCATCAGCTCCTTCTCCAGCGCCTGGAGCAGATTCTCGGCGTCGTCCTCCTCGACCTCCAGATCCTCGTTCCTGGTCACCCGGAACATGTGGTGCGCCAGCACTTCCATACCGGGGAACAGCTCCTCGAGGTGCGCCGCGATGACGTCCTCCAGCGGTACGTACCGCTGCGGCGACGCTTCGAGGAACCGGGAGAGCAGCGGCGGGACCTTGACGCGGGCGAAGTGACGGTGGCCGCTGACCGGGTTGCGCACGACGACCGCGAGGTTCAGGGAGAGCCCGGAGATGTACGGGAACGGATGCGCCGGGTCCACGGCCAGCGGTGTCAGGACGGGGAAGATCTGCTGCCGGAACAGCGTGAACAGCCGCGCCTGCTCCTTCTCCGTGAGATCCGGCCAGCGGATGAGATGGATGCCCTCCTCGGCGAGCGCGGGGGACACGTCCTGCTGGAAGCAGGCGGCGTGCCGGGCCATGAGTTCGCGCGAGCGCGTCCAGATCAGGTCCAGTACCTCGCGCGGCTGGAGACCGGACGCGGACCGGGTGGCGACGCCGGTGGCTATACGGCGCTTGAGACCGGCGACGCGGACCATGAAGAACTCGTCCAGGTTCGACGCGAAGATCGCGAGGAAGTTGGCCCGTTCGAGTAGCGGGGTCGCGGGGTCCTCGGCCAGCTCCAGCACTCGCTCGTTGAACGCGAGCCAGCTGCGCTCCCTGTCCAGGAAACGCCCCTGGGGCAGCTCGGTGCCGGCGCCGCTGCGGTCGTCCTCTTCATACGCGTCGAGATCCCCGTCGAGATCCGGCTCCAGGTCCGACACCGTGGCGGCGACGGTGTGCGGCCGGTGCGCGGCTATGGAACCGACGGACGGCTGGGGGTGCTGGACCGATGCCTCGGCAGGCTGCTGACTCATGAACCCATTCTTCCGCGTGGAGGGGGTGACAGGCGCGTCGGAGAGGGCCGGGAGGAGAGGAAATTTCCCGTTTGGAGCCTCGTTCCGGAGCAGGGGTACGGAGTCGGGCAGAGCTGGCTGCATTGAGTGAGGGTCGCAAAGCCGTCTGAATGGCCGGTGACGACGACATGACGTACGGGGGCTGGACGGAGCACGGGCAGCGCGGGGCAGCACGCGGGAGCGCTGGGGAGCGTGACCGGTGGTGCGGCGGAATCCTCTCACTCACCGTGCGTGAGGGGAAAGATCACCTGTGCGATGCACGCGGGGAGGAGACGTCCGGGGCCGTTTCCGGCGCGCGCCGGAGACGCCTCTTCTGGGGTTGCTCGCCTTTTCGGGGTCGCTCTCTCCGGCCCTCGCCCTCGCCCTCCCGCTTCCGTCTCCTTCCGCTTCTGTGTCCTTCCGTTTCCGTGTTCTTCCGGCGCGTCTCTCAGGACTCGGTGCGGTACATCAGATCCACCTCGTGCGTGGTGAAGCCCAGCCGCTCGTACACCGTGACGGCGGCGGTGTTGTCGGCGTCGACGTAGAGCATCGCCGTCGGCAGCCCCTGTGCGGCCAGATGGCGCAGTCCGGTCGCGGTGAGCGCCTTGCCGAGTCCGCCGCCCTGGGCGTCGGGCCGGATGCCGACGACGTACACCTCGCCGAGCTGCTCGGCGGCGTGCTCCTTCGTCCAGTGGAAGCCGATGATCTCCCCGGCGCGCTCGG
Organism: Streptomyces sp. NPDC004838; assembly: GCF_053600955.1. Lineage (NCBI taxonomy): Bacteria > Bacillati > Actinomycetota > Actinomycetes > Kitasatosporales > Streptomycetaceae > Streptomyces > Streptomyces sp. NPDC004838. Next base: position 25,201 of record NZ_JBSGAW010000028.1, read on the forward strand.
CGAGGAAGAACCCCTTGGGGTCGAACCACGGCTCGCCCTTGCGGTCGTCCAGATCCCGCTGGGTGAGCGAGCCCTGCTCCGGGTGGTGGGCGAAGGCGGCGGCGTTCACCGCGAGCCACGCGGCGTCGTCCTGGCCGGGGACGAAGGTGCGTACGGTGACGCCGGGCGGGTACACCGGCTCCGCGATGTCCAGCGGGCTCAGGGGGCGACGGAGCTGCCGCAGCTCACGGAAGAGGGTCAGCCCGAGCACCTGCGCCAGATGCCGGGCGGCCGACTTGCCGCCGTGCGCCCACACCCGCAGCCGCTTTCCGGAGGCGGCGAGCAGGGCGCTCCCGAGCGCCCGGCCGTGGCCGCGCCCCCGGTGCGAGGGGTGCACGACCAGCTCGGCGGCCGGGGCCTCCACCGGATCGGTGTCCTCCAGCTGCGCGTATCCGATCAGCTCACCGCCGACGGTGAGCAGGAGGTGGCGTACGCCTTCCCGCCTGCCGCCGCGCAACTGGAGCCTGCCCTGTTCGGAGACCGCCTGCGTCCCGTCCGCCGCGGCGGCGTCGGCGAGCACGGCGAGAACGTCCTCCGCCTGCTCGGGAGTCAGCTCGTCGAGGCTCTCGATCTGCCGGCCGGGCTCCGGGAACACTGCGTCAGTCGTCATGAGAAGAGCGTACGGCGGCGGCCTCGCGGACCGGGCGTACGGGTCAGCGCGGCGGGACGACACGGGTGACGACGCTCTCCACGAGCTGGTCGAGTCCGGTGTCGGCGAGCATCTCGGGCAGGGTGAAGTGCTCCAGCAGGAGCCCGGTCATGGCGAGATAGAGGACGCGCACAGTGTCTTCGTCGCCGGGCAGGCCGGAGTCCAGGTGGAAGCGGACGCTTTCGTCGAACGATGTGCGTACGGCACGGTTCAGCTCGGCCTGGAGCGCGGGGCGGCGGGTGGCCTCCAGCCGGAGTTCCAGCAGGGCCAGATAGCCGGTGCGCTCATCGGTCATCCGGCGCATCAGCCAGTGCATCAGCTCCGTGACCAGCTCACGGGTGGGCTCCGCGCGCATGGCCTCCCCGACCTGGAGGGGGTCGGGAGTCATCCGTACATGGATGCGGCTGCCCACCTGGGTGAACAGGTCGTCCCTGTCGGCGAAGTAGTTGGACGCGGTGCCGACCGGGACTCCGGCCCGGGCGTCGACCGCGCGGAAGGTGAGGCCGCGTGCTCCCTCGTGCGCCAGCACCTCGATGGCGGCGTCGATGAGGGCGGTCCTGCGCTCGGGGTTTCTGACCATGCGTACTGCCTCCTGTTCGGGCCGGCGGCCCAGCGGCTCGCCGGTGGGCGGCGCGTCGGCCAGCATGTCTTGCTTTAACCACTACATGTGAAGCACTATAAATGAAGTGGTTGACCTTCCGGTGCGCGCCGGGAGCCTTCCAGGAGAAAAGGGGAACGCCTTGCGCAAGCTCACCTACTTCATCGCCTGCTCCATCGACGGCTTCATCGGCGACCCGGCCGGTGACGCGTCATCCATGTTCAAGTACGTGAACGAGGAGTTCCTCGACTTTCTCAAGACGGAGTACCCGGAGACGATCTCGGCCGAGGGGCGCGCGGTCCTCGGCCTCCCCGACGCCCCGAACCAGCGGTTCGACACGGTCGTCCAGGGCCGGGGCAGCTACCGGATCGCGCTGGACGCGGGTATCACCAGCCCGTACGGGCATCTGCGCGAGTACGTGGCCTCCCGGACGCTCGGCGAGTCGCCGGATCCGAACGTGGAGCTGATCTCCGGCGATCTCGTCGGCCGGATCCGCGAGCTGAAGGCGGAGGACGGCGGGCTGGGGATCTGGCTCTGCGGCGGCTCGCAGCTCGCGGGTGAACTGCTCGACGAGATCGACGAACTGGTCATCAAGACGTATCCGGAGGTCTACGGCTCCGGAATGCCGATGTTCGGCTCGGGTTTCGCGGTCACCAGGTTCGCGCTGGAGGCGGTCCGCGCGTTCGAGAACGGCGTGCTGGTGCGGACGTACAGCCGCTGCGGCTGATGGCGCGGGGGGCGGGGGTGCGGGTTGCCTGCGGGCGCGGGTGGTGCGGGCGCTTGTCGGGTGCGGGTTGCCTGCCGCTGTGGGTGGTGCGGGGCTTGTTGGGTGCGGGTCGCTTGCTGCCGCGAGGGGTGTGGGGGCTTGTTCGGTTCGGGATCGGGGGTCCTCCGGGCTCGACTCCTCGGGGTCGGCGGCATACAGGCGCTTTGATCAGGAACCCCGGACTTGCCGCCGATCCCCTGCGGGGACGACCCTGCACACCCCCTCCCAGAGGCGGACAAGAACGGCCCGCTCTCGCGGTTTTGCCGGAAACGCGAAACTCGGGCCCTCGGGGTGAGTGGCGTCACGGGTGGTGCGGGGGCTTTCTGATCATCTGATTGATCAGATGTGTTTCAGCCCGGCCGACCTGCGAAAAGATGTCGCCATATGGTGATCATCAAGGGCAGGATGAACCGCATGGTCGACTGCTACGAGTATCGAATCGTGACCAGCCGCGGCGATCTGACGCTGATCTGGCGGCGCGGCGAGGACGACGCACTCGACCGGCTCGCGCTCGACGACCGCGGGCGGCTGCTGACCTTCCCGGACCGGGAGAGTGCGCGGAGGTACTGCGAAGACCAGGGCAGGCGGCTCGTACGGGACGACGAGCCGCCTCTCGATCTGGTCGCCGTGGGCCGCTGGGCCGAACAGTCCGGCCCCGGCCCGTACGCGGGTCCGGACGCCGGTCCGGTGTCGGCGGGGCTGGTTCTGGACGCGTGGAACTTCTTCGAGGACCTCGCCCGCAGTCTGAAGGCCGATCCGCCCCTGCCTCCTCGCGGCCCCCTGTCGGAGAGCGCCTACGAGAAGATCTTCGGCGGCTCGGCCCTCGATCCGGACGGCGGAGCCGGAGCCTGGACGGCCGACGAGACCGAAGCCGTACGCGTGCTCCTGCGGGCGGGACTGGAACTCTGGCGACAGGCGGTGCCGGACGCGCCCCTCACCGGCCCGGCCTCCCCGTAAACCCCGGTCGGGGTGTTTCCACGATCAGCGGCAGACCCTCACGAGGTACGGCCTTGCCGATACCGCATGGGTGAACATACGTACGGTAACCGGTGCGTGGTGGTACGTGAGTGGTGCCCTGTGCCCAATGTGGTGCTGGTGGGGGACAGTTCGCCTGGTCAGCGACTCGTACGCTGGGTCAGCGTAGGGGTGCGAGGGGTGGACAGTATGGATAACTGTCCGTGACGATCAGTGTGTTGGGAGTGTGAGCCGAGGCGGATGCGCGGGGGTGTCCTGGCATGACGGACGGTACGAACGGGATCGGCGACGCGAGCCCCTGCCCCAGCGGCGGTGGCGGGGGCAGTGAACCGGAGGTCTCGGACAGCCTCAAGGCGTTCGGCGAGGTCCTCAAGGCGTTCCGGAAGCGGGCGCGTCTGACGCAGGAGCAGTTCGCCCCGCTGGTGCGGTACTCGGTTCCCACGGTTGCCTCGATCGAGCAGGGCCGCCGCTTCCCCACGACGGAGTTCGTCGAGCGCGCGGAGGAGGTCCTGGACGCGTTCGGCGCGATTCGGGGCGCGGCCCGTCATCTGTCGCGCCAGCCAGGGCTCGCAAGCTGGTTCCGGCAGTGGGGCAAGCTGGAGGAAGAGGCGGTCACTCTGTGGACGTACGAGTGCCGGGTGATCCCTGGCCTCCTGCAAACGGAGTCGTACGCACGGGCGGTGACCGAGAGCGTCCCGCCGGTCAAGGACGAGGATCAGGTGAACCAGCAGGTAGCGGCCCGCTTGGATCGCCAGCAACTCTTCCGGCGCAGGCCGCCGATCGCGTTCAGCTTCATCATCGAGCAGGCGCTGATCGAACGAGGCACCGGTGGACCGGAGGTGACACGGGAGCTGATCGACCATCTCCTGGAGCGGGCATCACAGTTCAACGTAGAGCTGCAGATCATGCCACTGCGGCAACCGGATCACGCGGGGTTCGACGGGTCTCTTCAGTTACTGGAGACACCGCAGAACCGGTGGCTCGGATACGCCGAGGGGCAGCGCGGCGGGCTGCTGATCGGCGACCCCAAGGAAGTCAGCATCACACTCCAACGCTATGCGAAACTGCGCTCACAGGCTCTTAGCCACGAGGACTCCGTGGGCCTGTTGAAGCGAATGCGAGGAGCGCTATGAGTATGTCCGAACTGGCATGGTTCAAAAGCAGCTACAGCGGCTCCGACGGCGACGACTGCGTTGAGGTGGCTCTCTGCTGGCACAAGTCCAGTTACAGCAGCGGTAGTGACGGCGATTGTGTCGAGGTCGCGTCCTGCCCTGGCGTGGTCCATGTCCGGGACTCGAAGGTGCAGGAGGGTCCGCAACTGGCCCTCGCGCCGGGGGCCTGGACCGGTTTCCTGCCGTACGCGATCCGGCTCTGATCCCGCTGAAGCGAATGCGAGGAGCGCTATGAGCACGTCCGATCTGGTCTGGTTCAAGAGCAGCTACAGCGGCTCGCAGGGCGATGACTGCGTCGAGGTGGCTCTGTTCTGGCACAAGTCGAGCTACAGCAGCGGTAGTCAAGGTGATTGTGTCGAGATCGCGTCCTGCCCCGACAGGATCCACGTTCGGGACTCGAAGGTGCAGGAGGGTCCGCAACTGGCTCTCGCGCCGGGGGCCTGGACCGGTTTCCTGTCGTACGTGGCCCAGATCTGATCCCGCTGTACGCACGCGCGCCCCGCACCGGAACCCATCCGGCGCGGGGCGCACCCGCTTGAGGGATCTTCGGCCCGCTGGGCGACGACGCCTGACGATCTATAGGTGCCTGCGGACGGCAGCGGCCCCGACGGCCGCGCCCGGGGGTTCGGCTCCCGCCCCGACCGACAGGGGGTCAGTTCCCGCCCGTGCCGCAGAACTCCGCGTTCATCACCTCGCCCATGCCCTCTCCGGTCCAGTCTCCGTTGAGGTTGTACGCGAGTGAGTGCCGGCCGTCCTCCGTCGTCACGGCGAGCGAGAGGGAGCCGATCCAGCCGCCGCTGTGGCCCCATACCTTGACGCCGCAACTGGTGTTGAAGGTCCCGATCCCCAGTCCGTAGCCCGAGGTGGGGTCGTCGGGGTCGGGGATCAGTGTCTTCATCGCCTTGAGCTGCTTCTTCGGCAGCACCTTGCCGCTCAGCAGCGCGCTGAAGAACCGGTTCAGATCGGAGGCGCTGGAGATTATGTCGCCTTCCGCCCACGTCTGGGACGCGTTCTGGAGCGTGACGTCGTAGACCTTCGTCGCGTTCGGGTCCTCGGACAGCTTCGAGTACGCCCGGCTGCTCGGTTTCGGCATGTGCGAGGTGTTCTCGGGCATCGTGGTCGCGCGCAGGCCGAGTGGCTTGATGATCCGCTGCCGGACCTCTTCCTCGTACGACCGGCCGCCGGCCTTCTCCATGATCAGCGCGGCCAGTACGTAGTTGGTGTTGGAGTAGCTGTAGCCGGTGCCGGGCGCGAACTTCGGCTGGTGGCCCAGGGCGACCTCGACGGCCGTCTGCGGGGTCCGCGTCTCGAAGCGGTGCTTCAGGAAGCCCGGCGCGAAGAGGTACTTCTGCTGGTAGTCGGGGTCGGCGAGGAAGTCGTAGACCCCGCTGCTGTGGTTGAGCAACTGCCGGACGGTGATCTTCCGGCCGTCGTTTCCGTTGCCGCGCACCAGGCCGGGCAGCCAGCGGTCCACCGTGTCGTCGAGGTCAAGCTTGCCCTCGGCCTCCATCTGGAGCAGGACGGTCGCCACGAACGTCTTGGTGATGCTGGCGATACGGAAGCGGTCGTCGCCGCCGCGCGGTGCGCCCGTCTTCCGGTTGCCGACACCCGAAGTGCCCTTCCAGACACCGTGCTTGTCGCGCACCTGGCCTATGACGCCGGGTATGCCGGCCTTCACCACGGCGTCCATCGCGCGCTGGGTCGCCTGGTGCGCGCCGCCGCTCGTATGCGCCTGGGCCGGGGCGGCGAACGCCGTCGAGGCCACCGCCGCGGCGACGAGGCCCACCGCACCCGTACGTGCCCATCGCGCCGCATTCGCACCCGCACTCGCGTCCGTACGCGCCGGTCGTCGTGCTGCCATGCACCCGCTCCTCGCTCTGTGGGGATTCATCGGGGGAAATGACCGCACACGGGGGCGTGCCGGTTGATTCCCCTACCGGCGATGGCCGAAAAGTATGCGTGACGGCAACCAGGTCTTCACGCTTGCCCCCTGTCGCGCTACGCGCGTTGACTCTAGGCTGCGGGGCGCAGCTCCCACACCGCGCCGAGCCCCGAGGGGAAAGATGGCAGCCAGCCCGCATACGACGAGACCTCACAGAAACCGACGCATTCTCGCCACGGTCGCCGGACTGGCCACAGTCGGCGCGCTGGTCGCGGCGATGCCCGCGACCACGGCGGGAGCCCAGGAGAAGGGAGGTGGCCACGGCCGGACCGTGGACGTCCAGTTGCTCTCCCTCAACGACTTCCACGGCAACCTCCAGCCGCCCTCCGGCTCGGGCGGGCGTGTCACGCACACCAACCCCGACGGCACGACCAGGACCATCGACGCGGGCGGCGTCGAGTATCTGGCGACCCATCTGCGCCAGGCCCGTGAGGGGAACCGCTACTCCATCACCGCCGCCGCCGGTGACATGATCGGCGCGACGCCGATGCTCTCCGGTCTCTTCCACGACGAGCCGACGATCGAGGCGCTGAACAAGCTCAAGCTCGATGTCTCCTCCGTCGGGAACCATGAGTTCGACGAGGGTGCCGCGGAACTCGCCCGGATCCAGAGCGGCGGCTGTCACCCCACCGAGGGCTGCTTCGAGCGCGGCAAGAAGTTCGAGGGCGCCGACTTCCCGTATCTGACCGCCAACGTCACGTACGAGAGGAGCGGACGGCCGCTGCTCGACCCGTACTTCATCTGGGAGAAGAACGGGGTCAGGATCGGTTTCATCGGGGTGACCCTGGAGGGCACACCGGACATCGTCAACGCGGCGGGCATCAAGGGCCTGAAGTTCGGCGACGAGATCGAGGCGATCAACAAGTACACGAGGATCCTGGAGCGCAAGGGCGTCAAGTCGATCGTCGCCCTGCTGCACGAAGGCGGAGCCCCGGCCTCCGCCTCGTACAACTACGACTGCGACAGCCCCGGCCCCGGCGACGGCATCTCCGGCCCGATCGTCGACATCGCGAAGAAGGTCAGCCCGCAGGTCGACGCGCTGGTCACCGGCCACACCCACCAGGCGTACGCGTGCACCATCCCCGACCCCGCGGGCAAGCCACGCACGGTCACCTCGGCGGCCTCCGCCGGACGGCTCTACACGGACACGACGCTGACGTACGACCGCCGTACGAAGGACATCGTCCGCACCTCCGTCGCGGCCGCGAACCACGTCGTCACCCGCGATGTGCCGAAGGCCACCGACATGACCCGGCTCATCGACCGCTGGAACACGCTGGCCGCGCCCGTCGCGAACCGTCCCGTCGGCCATATCTCCGCCGACATCGACAACCCGCCGGCCGAGGAACGCCCGCTGGGCAATCTGATCGCCGACGCGCAGCTCGAAGCGTTCGCACCCGCCGACAAGGGCGGAGCGCAGCTCGCGCTGATGAACCCCGGCGGGATCCGGGCACCCATGGTGCACGCGGCGTCGGGCGGTGAGGGCGATGGTGTGGTGACCTACGGCGAGGCGTTCACCGTGCAGCCGTTCACCAACATGATGAACGTCGTCGATCTGACCGGCGCTCAGTTGATCACCGCGCTCCAACAGCAGGTCAGCGGCCCGAACCAGGCGTCACCGAAGATCCTTCAGGTGTCGAAGGGCTTCACCTACACCCTGGATCTGACGAAGACGGGCGCGGACCGGATCGTGACCGGATCGGTCAGGCTCAACGGTGAGGCGATCGATCCGGCGAAGACGTACCGGGTCGCGATCAACGAGTTCCTGTCGGGCGGCGGCGACGGGTTCGCCGTACTGAAGGAGCACACGAACAAGCTCGTCGGAGCGTCCGACCTGGATGTGCTGATTGCCTACCTGGGCGCGCACTCCAGCGCGGCCTCTCCGCTCGCGCCGCCGGCCACCGGCCGGATCACGGTCGTCAGGTAGCGTTCGCCGCCCCACCCGTACGGCCGCGTGGGGCGGCGGGCTTTCGGGCCCGCCGCCCCACTGCCGTATCCGGCCGCCATCCCCGGCCGTCGTATCCGGACGCCATGCCCGGCCGGTCTTCCGGTCGCCGCTCCTGCCCGCCTCCCTGCCCGCCTCCCTGCCCGCCTCACATGTGCGCCGGGGGCGGATCGGAGGCCCCCGGCAGACGGATGACCGCCACCGTGCCGCCGCCCGCCGCGGGTTCGAGACGGATCTCGCCGCCCGCCTGCTGGAGCGTGCGCGCCACGATGGAGAGCCCGAGCCCCGAGCCCGGCAGGGCGCGGGCCGACGGCGAGCGCCAGAACCGCTCGAAGACATGAGGGAGTTCATCGGCGGGGATGCCGGGCCCGTGGTCCCGTACCGTCAGCTCGCCGCCCTTCAGGCGTACCTCGACCGCTCCGCCCGGCGGCGAGAACTTCACCGCGTTGTCCATGACGTTGACCAGCGCCCGCTCCAGCGCGGCGGGCTCGGCCCGTACGAACCAGGGTTCGAGATCGTCCACGAAGACCAGCTCGGGGCCCCGCAGCCGGGCCCGTGCCAACGCGGTCCCCACGGTGTCGTGCAGCCCGACCACCATCAGCGGCCCGCCCTGCGTGGCGTCCGGCCGGGACAGCTCCTGCAAGTCGCCGATCAGCGCGGCCAGTTCCGCCATCTGCGCCTTCACCGAGGTCATCAGGGCCAGCCGGTCGGCGGGCGGGATCGGCCGACCGGTCTGGTCGCTGCGGGCGAGGAGGTCGATGTTCGTACGCAGCGAGGTCAGCGGCGTACGCAGCTCATGACCCGCGTCCGCGATCAGCCGCGCCTGCCGGTCCCGTGAGGACGCCAGCGCCGCGGTCATCGAGTTGAACGAGCGGGAGAGCCGGGCGATCTCGTCCTCGCCGTCGGCCGGAATGCGGACGGTCAGATCCTCCGTACGCGCCACATGCTCCACGGCCTCCGTGAGCCGGTCCACCGGCGCCAGCCCGGCCCGCGCCACCCACAGCCCGGCCACGCCCGCGCCCAGCACCCCGACGCCCGCGAGCCCCATGAGCAGCAGCGCCAGCCGGTTCAGCGACGAGGAGATCTCCTCCAGCGGCCGGGACACCGACACGGCCACCGGGGTTCCCCCCTTGATGACCATCTGGGTGGTGTGGACCCGCACGGGTTCGCCGCTGTCGGTGACACTGTCGTGCAGCGTGCTCTCCAGTTTCCCGGTCGCGACGCCGATGTCGGACGGCCGCACCTTCACCGGCAGGCTGTACGGATCGACACAGCGGGTGCCGTCCACGCCGATGACCTGTGTATACGCGAACGACGAGGACTCCTGCGAGGCGCTCTGGACACCGTCGCCGCACAGCGTCACGGCGTCCTCCACGACCTTCCCCGGCGCGCGGGTGTTCTCCAGCGAGGTGTCCAGCTCCTGATTGAGCTGCGCCCGCGCCAGCAGCCAGCAGGCGGCGGCCACGGCGGCCACGGCGGCGGCCACGGCGACCGCGACCAGCAGCGCGAGCCGTGACCGCAGGGGGAGCGTACGGAACCGGCCGACCAGGCTCTTCACCCCTCACCGCCGCCCGTCCGCAGGACATACCCCACCCCGCGGACCGTGTGCACCAGCCGGGGCTCGCCGCCCGCCTCGGTCTTCCGCCGCAGATACATGACATAGACATCCAGCGAATTGGAGCTGGGCTCGAAGTCGAAGCCCCAGACCGACTTGAGGATCTGCTCGCGGGTGAGGACCTGACGGGGGTGGGTCAGCAGGAGTTCGAGCAGGGTGAACTCGGTACGGGTCAGCTCGACGGCCCGCGTACCGCGGTGGACTTCTCGGGTGGCGAGGTTCATCGCCAGATCGCCGAAGCTCAGGACGTCGTGACGGCTGTCCGCGGCCGTGCCGCCGCCCGTGGCGTACGAGCGCCGCCGCAGCAGGGCCCGTATCCGGGCGAACAGCTCGTCCAGCTCGAACGGCTTGACCAGATAGTCGTCCGCGCCCGCGTCCAGCCCGGTGACGCGGTCGCCGACGGTGTCGCGCGCGGTCAGCATCAGAATCGGCACGGTCGATCCGGAGCCGCGGAGGCGGCGGGCCGCGGTCAGCCCGTCCATGCGCGGCATCTGGATGTCGAGCACGACGAGGTCCGGGCCGTACGCCTCCGCCTTCGCGAGCGCGTCCACTCCGTCGACGGCGACCTCGGTTCCGTATCCCTCGAAGGCGAGACTCCGCTGCAGCGCCTCTCGGACGGCAGGCTCGTCGTCGACGATGAGAATGCGGTCGCCCCCATGGGAATCAGTCATGCTCTCAGCCTCGCACGCGCCGTGTCGTCTCAGGCTCCGCTTGAGGTTCCGCTGCCGGAGCGGAGATCAGCGAGCACATCCTTCACGGTGTCGATCGGGATCGCGAAGCCGAGACCGACACTGCCCGCCGCGGAGCCGCCGGCGGCGCTCGGCGAGTACATGGCGGAGTTGATCCCCACGATCTGCCCGCGCATGTTGATCAGCGCGCCGCCGGAGTTGCCGGGGTTGAGGGAGGCGTCCGTCTGGATGGCCTTGTACGTGGTCTTCGAGTCGCCCGGGTCCCCGTTGAACTGCCGCCCGCCGAACTCGAACGGCCACTGGTCGCCCTGCTGCGCCCGATCCCGGTCCGGCTCCTTCGCGACCGTGACATCCCGGTTGAGCGCGGACACGATCCCGCTGGTGACCGTGCCGGTCAGCCCCTCGGGCGACCCGATGGCGACGACTTCCTCGCCGACCTTCAGCTCGCTGGAGTTCCCGAGCGCCGCCGTTTTCAGACCGCTCGCGCCCCGGAGCTTGATCAGCGCGAGATCCTTGTCCGCCGCCGTGCCGACGACATCGGCGGTGTACGTCTTCCCGTCGCTGAGCCGCACCTTCACGGTGTCCGCGCCCGAGACGACGTGGTTGTTCGTGATGATCTCGCCGTCGGACGTGATGACCACGCCCGATCCGGTCGACTGCCCCGCGCTGATCTCCACGATGCTCGGCGACACGGCCTGCGCGACCCCGGCGACGGTTCCGTTGCTGCTCTGCGCCACATTGGTCCCGCTGATCCCACGGCTGCCACTGTTGCCGCCGTCACCCCCGCTGAACCGTTCCACGAGCGCGGAAGCCCCACCGCCGACGGCCGCGGCGGCGATCGCCACGGCCACCAGGAGCGCGACGGGCCGCTTGGCCCGCGCCCTGGGCGGCGGAGGGGGCGCGGGTTCCGCGGGCCACACGGGAGGAGGCGGGACGCTGGTGCCGTAAGGCGCCGGGGGCGGCTGGTGGCGTTCGTAGTCGGTCATGTAACGACTGTCCGCTCCGTAGATGAGAACAGTCTGAGGCCCCACTGAGAAGGCACGCAGAACCGCGTAGGAGCAACTTAAGCACCCCCCTGCGGCCCCCTCGACAAGCCCCCGCGCCCCTCGCGGCAGCGGGCACCCCGCACCGAACGCGCCCCTGCGCCCTTTACGGCAGCAGGCATCCCGCACTGAACGCGCCTCCGCGCCCTTTACGGCAGCAGGCATCCCGCACGGTACGAGCCCCCGCGCCCCTTGCGACGGCGGGCAACCCGCACTGGATCAAGTGCCCGCACCACCCGTGACGCCACTCACCCCGAGGGCCCGAGTTTCGTGTTTCCGGCAAAACCGCGAGAGCGGGCCGTTCTTGTCTCCCTGTGGGAGGGGGTGTGCAGGGTCGTCCCCGCAGGGGATCGGCGGCAAGTCCGGGGTTCCTGACCAAAGCGCCTGTATGCCGCCGACCCCGAGGAGTCGAGCCCGGAGGACCCCCGGACCCGCACCAAACAAGCGCCCGCGCCCCTTGCGGCAGCGGGCACCCCGAACCGAACGAGCCCCCGCACAACTTGCGGCGGCAGGCATCCCGCACTGTACGAGCGCCCGCACGAGGTGGGCCTGTCTCACCCCAGGGGCCCGAGTTTCGTGTTTCCGGCGAACTCCGGAGGTGGGCCGTTCTTGTCCGCCTCTGGGAGGGGGTGTGCAGGGTCGTCCCCGCAGGGGATCGGCGGCAAGTCCGGGGTTTCTGACTGTTGTGCCTGTATGCCGCCGACCCCGAGGAGTCGAGCCCGGAGGACCCCCGGACCCGAACGGGACAAGCGCCCGCGCCCCTTGCGGCAGCAGGCAACCCGCACCCCCGCCCGCAGGCAACCCGCACCCGCTCCCGTAAAACCTATCCGCACCCACAGGACCGGCGGATCACCAACCCCGACGGGAACTGCTTCACCCGCTCCCGCCGCGACCCCGCGACCCTCAGACTGTCGTCGAGGACCAGGTCCACCGCCGCGCGGGCCATCGCGGGGCGGTCGGAGGAGACGGTCGTCAGGGGCGGGTCGGTCAGATGCGCTTCCTTGACGTCGTCGAAGCCGACGACGGCCAGCTCCCCCGGCACACTGATGCGCAGCTCCCGCGCCGCGCGGAGCACCCCGATCGCCTGGTCGTCGGTGGAACAGAAGATCGCGGGCGGCCGGTCGGGTCCGGCGAGCAGCTTGAGGGCCACCTGATACGCGTCGTACCGGTTGAAGGGGGCCTGAAAGAGCCGGCCGTCCACTCCGCGCCCGGATTCGATCATCGCGCGCCGCCAGCCTTCGACATGGTCGGTCACGGGGTCGCCCACCGGCGGTGTGTCATCGGGGCCGCCCAGACAGGCGACGTACTCGTACCCGTGCTCCAGAAGATGCCGTACCGCGAGCTGCGCACCGCCGATGTCGTCGAGCACGACGGCGACGTCGTCGATCGCCTCGGGCCGCTCGTGCAGCAGCACCACGCGCGCGTCCCACGCCTCTATCTCCTGGGCCGCCTGCTCGGTGAGGCCCTGGCTGACGAGGATCAGCCCGGAGACCCGCATCCCGAGGAACGCCCGCAGATAGTGCACCTCGCGCTCGCGGCGGTAGTCGGAGTTGCCGACGAGGACCATTTTCCCGCGCTCGGCGGCGGCCTGCTCCACCGCGTGTGCCATCTCCGCGAAGAACGGCTGCCGCGCGTCCGGCACGATCATGCCTATGAGGTCGGTGCGCCGGGAGGCCATGGCCTGGGCGACCCGGTCCGGCCGGTACCCCAGTTCCTTGATCGCGGCGAGTACCCGCTCGCGTGTGGCCGGGGCGACCGGCCGGGGTCCGTTGTTGATGACATAGCTCACGACGGCGGTCGAAGTCCCCGCCAGTCGCGCCACATCGTCCCGCGTCACCTTGGCCACGCGCGGCAGTCTACGCGTGGTGACCTACCTCTGGGCAGGGCGTACGGCGGATTCCCGCAGCTCGTCCGCGCCTTCCGTTCGGGTGACGGAAGCACTCGTACGGGTGACGGCGGCCGGTTTGGCGGCCGGGCCGACGGCAGAGGCGGCCTCTCGCTCCACCTTCTCCGGCGCGACGAACCTGTAGCCGACGTTCCGTACGGTTCCGATGAGCGACTCGTGTTCCGGGCCGAGTTTCGCGCGCAGCCGCCGCACATGGACGTCGACCGTGCGCGTACCGCCGAAGTAGTCGTAGCCCCAGACCTCCTGGAGGAGCTGCGCGCGCGTGAAGACCCGTCCGGGGTGCTGCGCGAGGTACTTCAGCAGCTCGAATTCCTTGAAGGTCAGATCGAGGACCCGCCCCTTCAGCTTGGCGCTGTAGGTCGCCTCGTCCACCGACAGATCGCCGTTGCGGATCTCCATGGGGGAGTCGTCCGTGCCCAGCTGCCGACGGCCCATGGCCAGCCGCAGCCGCGCCTCCACCTCGGCGGGGCCGGCCGTGTCGAGCAGGACGTCGTCGATGCCCCAGTCCGCGGTGACGGCGGCGAGGCCGCCCTCGGTGACCACGAGGATCAGCGGAGAGCCGGGCCCGGTGGATCGCAGCAGCTGGCACAGCGACCGGACCTGCGGCAGATCCCTGCGGCCGTCGATCAGGATCACGTCGGCGCCGGGGGTGTCGACGAGAGCGGGACCCTCGGCGGGGGCCACCCGCACGTTGTGCAGCAGCAGTCCGAGGGCGGGGAGCACCTCCGTCGACGGCTGGAGTGCGTTGGTGAGGAGCAGCAGAGAGCTCATCGCGCTCCACCTGCCCGGATCATCCGGATCATTCTGCGTTCGTGCACGGTTCGCTCGCCCATAACGTCGGTTCCTCCTCGGTCCCTGCGAGGACGTTCAGCTGCGGCCCTGCTCTGTCCGATTGTGCTCTGTTCAGTGCTGCTCTGTTCGGATCGGTTCACCTGCCTGTAACAACGGACAGGAAACGCAAAAGGACCCGGGGGCTGCGTTGCCCGGATCCTCTTCCCAGCACAATAGCTCAGTTGCGTTCCGGGCCAGAGGGCCGATTTCACACTCGGGGTGTTCTCCAGATCACGTCCGGCTCTCGGCGCACGACGCTCCGGATATCCGATGGTGTCCGTATTGCGGCGATTTATCAAACCGGTGCGAACGGCCTCATGGATGGGTCCTACGGATGTGTGACCGCCCTTCGCTCATGGCTTCACCGGCGCGTTCGGCGGCGGCCGGCCTCTCGGCCCGTCCGTCCGGGGACGCTCCGCCATCCGGCTCCCGGAGCCCTGCTGGGCACAGGGGGCGCATGGAGGCACAATCGGGCGCATCGGCTGCTGTGAGTGCTCCCGAGCGCTGGTTCCACTGGCCTACGGCTCCCGCGTGCCGCCTTCGCCGAGGGGTGCTCGGCGGTGAGGGGGCGGTGGGCGGCGACCGGCCGCCCGCTCGCGTCGCGGACCGGGTCGCGCACCGGTTCAGGGATCGGACGGTCGCTGAGCATGGCCCATGATGGAGGCCGACGAGAGGAGTGGCGCCATGGCGGCGGGCACGATCCGCTACTGGGCCGCGGCCAAGGCGGCGGCCGGAGTGGAGGAGGAGCCGTATGCGGCGGGGACGCTCGCCGAGGCGCTCGACGGCGTCCGTGAACGGCACCCCGGAGAGCTGACGCGTGTGCTGAAGCGCTGCTCGTTCCTCATCGACGGCGATCCCGTCGGGACGCGTGACCATGAGACCGTACGGCTTGCGGAGGGCGGCACGGTCGAGGTCCTGCCGCCGTTCGCAGGAGGGTGAACCGGACAGCATGAGCAGCGACCAGCAGTTTCCGTACGACCTGTACGCGGAGCCGTACCAAAGACCCCAGGCACCCCAGGGACACCAGGGACACCGGGGTTCCCCTGGTGAGCCGGGCCACCAGGGGCCCCAGGGTCACGTGGGGCACCAGGGCCGGTACGACGCCCAGCAGCCGGCGTCGGCCCACCCGCAGGCACAGGCTTATCCGCCGTCGTACCAGCAGCAGTCGTACCCGCAGCCGTCGCCGGCGCATCAGGAGCGGCCCGCCCAGACGTGGGACGGGGAGACCTGGGACACCCACTACCAGCCCTCGGTCCCGCCGCTCGGGCCGTCGCCCTCCGCGCCGGGCCCGGCGGAGGAGACCGCGTACCTCCCGCCCGTACCGCCGGTGACCTCGGCTCCGGCCGGCTATGGCCCCGGTTCCGGTCCTGCCGTCGGTCCCGGTCCCGGTGCCGGTCCCGCGGAGGAGACCGCGTACCTCCCGCCCGTACCGCCGGTGTACGCGGCTCACGCCGAGGAGACCGCGTATCTGCCGCCGGTCGCCTCGGCTCCCGGTGGCCCCGGTGCGGGTGTCGGCTCCGGCCCCGGTCCTGGCCCCGGCTCTGGCCCCGGCTTCGGTTCCGGGTCCGGGACCGGTTTCGGATCCGCGGAGGAGACGGCGTACCTCCCGCCGGTTCCGCCGACCCACGACGCCTACGCGTCGACCCCGCAGGGTTCCTATCCGCTGCCGCCCGAGGTGCCTCACACGCCCGCCGCCTCCACCGAGGGCTACAGCCAGGCCACCGTCGGCGGCAACGCCCGGATCACGGACGCCCAGCGCGCCCGCGCCGAGGGCCGTTCGCCGATCATCGCGCCGGGGATTCAGCCCGCCGGGCTCACCGCCGCGCTCGGGCTGCTGCTCGCGGCCGGTGCGGCCATCGGCTCGTACGCCCTGCTCGTACCGCTGGTCCTGCTCCAGGCGGTCACTGCGGCCGGGTGGTTCCGGCTGAACGGCATGTGGCCCGCCCGGCAGGGCATCGTGCTGGCCTTCGCGGGCGGGCTGGTCGCCGACGTCGTACTGCTCGCGGTGGGCCGGGAGAACGGGCCCGCCGCGATCATCGGCACGCTCGGCGTGTGGGTGCTGATCACCCTCGTACTCCAGCTCCGCAGCCACGCGGGCGCGGACGAGAGGATGCAGGGCCTGATGGCGACGGTCGCCTCGGCCGCGCTGACGATCCTCGCGGCCGGGCATCTCGCGGCTCCGGACGATGCCGTGGTGATCGGCGGTATCGCGGTCGCGGTGGCCGTCGTGGCCCGCGCGCTGCCCGTGCCGCCCATCGGCTCCGTCGCGCTGTCGCTGCTGGCTGCCGCGGGCGCGGGTGCCGCGGCGGGCGGTATGACCGGCATCGGGGCGAAGGGCGCGCTGCTCGGCCTCGCGGCCGGGGTCCTCGCGCTGGTCGGACTGCGGGTGGCCAGTTACGACTACCCGTCGCGGTTCGTCCACTTCACGGCGGGCGTCGCCCTGCCGCTCACCGCCGCCGCACCCGCGGTGTATCTGATCGGCCGGGTCCTGGTCTGACCGACCGAGGGAGCGTGAGCCTCGCCACCTCACCGAGGCCGCGGAACCATACCCACCGTTCGTACGTCGATCAGTTCGAGGCGGTGTCGTCCCGACCGGCTCAGGCCGAGGGCGTCAAGCGACCGGACCAGCGGTCCGGCCGGCAGCCGGACCGATCAGCCGGCCATACCGGTACCGCCGGCCATACCGGTACCGGAGGCACCGGTACCGGAGGCGCCAGTACCGGGCGCGTCGGCGACCGGGCGTATCCGTGCCGGACGTGACGAACCAGACGTGACGAACCAGTGGGGGACACCGAGCAATGCGCGCGCTGCGAATATCTCTGATCATCGTCGTGGTCCTCGGCGGTCTCTTCATAGGCGCCGACCGGATAGCGGTGAACATGGCCGAGTCGGAGACCGCCGACCGGATCAGAAGCAGTCAGGGGCTGTCGTCCACACCCGACGTCTCCATCAAGGGCTTCCCCTTCCTCACCCAGGTCGCGGGCAAGCAGCTCGACGAGGTCGAGGTCAGCCTCGCGGGCATCACCGCCACCGCCGGCGGCCATACGGTCAATGTCACCGAGGTCAGGGCCGAACTGCGCGATGTGAAGGTCAACAGCAGCTACTCGTCCGCCGTCGCGGGCAGTGCCGACGGCTCGGCCCGTATCTCGTACGCGGATCTGACGCAGGCCGCCCCCGAGGGCGCGACCGTCGGTTACGCGGGCCCGGAGCGCGCGGCCAAGGGCCAGGTCAAGGTCACCGGTCCGCTGCTCGATCTGCTGAAGGGCGCGGGGGTGGACGTCCCCAGTCGGTTCGAGTCGATGCTGAAGGGCGATGTCACCACCTACAGCACGGTGGAGCTGACGGACGGCACCACGGTCCGGCTGAAGGCGGAGGCCCTGCCGAGCGTCCCGGTGCCGGGCTTCGACCGGAAGCTGCGGGAGATCGTCGACTACGACCTCAAGATCGAGGGGCTGCCCTCCAGCCTCAAGCTCGACCGTGTGACGACGACCGCGGACGGGCTGGAGTTCGTGGGCAAGGGCGCGAATGTGGCGCTGGTCGGCTGATCCCCGCCGCCGGCTCCTGCGGGGGATCAGAACCGGGCAGCGGGACCGGGCTAGATCTGGACCGGGCAGATCTGGACCGGGCAGATCAGGACCGGGGCAGGGGAGAGCGGACCTCGTAGAGCGAGATCAGCCGGGCGAGATGCCGCCCCGCGATCCGTAGCGGCTTGTCGTCGCGGAAGACCTGGGCGGCCAGTTCGGCGCCCTCCAGGGTGCTGACCACCGTGCAGGCCAGATCGGCCGCGTCCTCGTCGGGGATGCCCGCGGCGCGCAGCTTCTCGTGGACCTGGGACTGCCAGCGCTCGAAAGCAGCGGCCGCGGCCTGCTGGATGTCGGGGAAGCGTCCGGCCGTGCCGAGCGCGGTGGCCGTGACCGGGCATCCGTCGGTCCAGTCGGAGTCGCGCAGCCCGTCGGCGAGGCTCCGCGCGCAGGCCACGACGGCCTCGGCCGGATCCGGCACGCTGTCGAGGATCTCCCGCAGGATCTCGCTGAACTCCTGGTCGCCGTGGCGCACCGCCGCCGTGGCCAGCTCCCGCTTGCCGCCGGGAAAGAAGTGGTAGACGGAGCCGAGCGTGGCCCCGGACTCCTGGGAGATCTGCTTGATCCCGGTGCCGTCGTACCCTTGGCGCTGCATCAGTACGGAGGCCGCCCGGACGATCCGGTCCCGGGTGCCGGGGGTGCCGCCCCTCAGGGCGCTGTGTTGGTCCCTCGTTCTCACGCGCGCCAACCTACTGGCCGACCTAGGGGAGGGAACGTTCACTCTGGGTAGTGCGTCCACTGCAAGAGTGATGTGGGCCGGAAACCGCCCTTCCCCGATGGGCCGGATGGTGAGACGGCCCTGTCCGCAGGACAGAAGACCGACAGCGCCGGAGGCCGCCGGAGGCCGTGCGGACATCCGGAATCCCCATGCCGTATCGAATAGCGGACGATCGCGTCTCAATATATGACACAGCGGTGACATTGCGGCCGTCTCGTCCCTACGATCGGACGCATGAAGCGGCGACAGGCGGACCTCACGAAGCGGCGGGCAGTAGACCTGTGCCGCGTCGCCGCCATGCTCTGTCGCGCCGTCTGAGCGGGAGCGCGCTCCCGTATTCCCTGGCCCTTCGACCACTGATCAGGGCCGCCCCGTCCGGTGCCACGTTCTTCCGGTCTCCGGTCTCGCAGCAACAGCGCATCACCGAGTGACCGCCGCGCACCGAACCGAACCGGACTGCACCGACCCGCACCGCACCGCTCTCTCGCAGCAACCGCAGCAAACCGCCGCACACTGCCCCGGAGGAGAAAGAAATGAGCCGCAGCGACGTCCTGGTTGACGCCGACTGGGTGGAGTCCCGCATCGACGACCCGAAGGTCGCGATCGTCGAGGTCGACGAGGACACGTCCGCCTACGACAAGAACCACATCAAGAACGCGATCCGGATCGACTGGACCAAGGACCTCCAGGACCCGGTGCGCCGCGACTTCATCGACCAGGAGGGCTTCGAGAAGCTCCTGTCGGCCAAGGGCATCGCGAACGACACCACCGTCGTCCTCTACGGCGGCAACAACAACTGGTTCGCGTCGTACGCCTACTGGTACTTCAAGCTGTACGGCCACGAGAGCGTCAAGCTCCTCGACGGCGGACGCAAGAAGTGGGAGCTGGACTCCCGCGACCTGGTCGACGGCGCGCAGGTCCCCGAGCGCCCGGCCACCGAGTACAAGGCCAAGCCGCAGGACTCCTCGATCCGCGCCTTCCGCGACGAGGTCGTGGCCTCGATCGGCGCGCAGAACCTGGTCGACGTGCGTTCCCCCGACGAGTTCAGCGGCAAGCTGCTCGCCCCGGCGCACCTGCCGCAGGAGCAGTCGCAGCGCCCCGGCCACATCCCGACCTCCCGCAACATCCCGTGGTCGAAGAACGCCAACGACGACGGCACCTTCAAGTCGGACGACGACCTCAAGGCGCTCTACGCCGACGAGCAGGTCGACCTGGCGAAGGACACCATCGTCCTGTGCCGCATCGGTGAGCGCTCGGCCCTGACCTGGTTCGTCCTGCACGAGCTGCTCGGCGTCGAGAACGTCAAGAACTACGACGGCTCCTGGACCGAGTACGGCTCCCTCGTCGGCGTGCCGATCGAGCTGGGCGCCCCCAAGTAACCCCGACCCCCAGGACCGGGTCCCAGGACCGGATCTCAGTACCGGATTCCCGGAACTGATCTCCGGAACTGGTCCCGGACCGGATCCTCGTACTTTTGGAGTGACAGCATGTGTGGAGCGCAGGTCGGGGGCCCCGACGCCTCGACGATCAAGCCCGGTGAGACGACCATCCAGGGCCAGGTGACCCGCGACGGCGAGCCCGTCACCGGTTACGTCCGGCTGCTGGACTCGACCGGCGAGTTCACCGCCGAGGTCCCGACCTCGGCGACGGGACAGTTCCGTTTCTACGCGGCCGAGGGCACCTGGACCGTACGCGCGCTGGTGCCGGGCGGCACCGCGGACCGTACGGTCGTCGCGCAGACGGGCGGCCTCGCCGAGGTCGCGATCGCGGTCTGAGGACCCGTTCGAACTGGCCGAAGGGCCGCACCTCCGGGGGTTGGACGCCACTGGAACCGAGGTGCGGCCCTTCGGTCGTCCCCAGGCCCGACGACGGCCCGACGACGCCATGACTGCTTGACTGCTTGACTGCTTTACGTCTGATTCACGTCTGAGGGCGGGGCGGATTCCGCCGTACGCTGGATGTATGTACGCACGGCGTCGGCGTATCTATTTCCTGCTGATGGGCGGGTGCATCTTTCTCTTCGTCTCCGCCTGGGCGGTCGTGCGCCTTTGGTCGGTTCCCGCGGCCATCGCGATGTGCGTGGTCGCCATGATCATCCCGCCGATCGCGGCGATGGTGGCGAACCGCAGGGGCCCGGAGGACCGCTGGTGGGACGATCCTTCCGGGGACCCCGAGTCCGACAAATGGTGGGACGAACTCGACGGCAAGCGCCGGCGGTAGCGGGTCGCCGCAGGTGGGCGGTGCCAGAGCCTCAGCCTCGGTAGTACGCGAGCGAGTCCCAGCCCCAGTCCCAGCCCCAGTCCCCGAGCCTCGGCCTCAGTACACGAGCGCCTGGACGCCGTCCGCCATGGCCTCGCTGACGAAGACCTGCGCCCCCGCGATCCGTACGCCGTCGAGCACGTCCTTCTCCGTGATGTCCCGGCGCTTGGCGCACTGGGTGCAGAGCGTGATCTGCCCGGACGCGCGGATCGACTCGATGAGATCGGGCAGTGGCGCGGCGTGCGGCAGCTCGAACTCCGCCGCGCGCCCCGGCAGCGCGAACCACGCGGACTCACCGGTCAGCCACAGCGACACCTCGACTCCACTGGCGGCGGCGACGGCCGCCACGGTGAACGCCTGCGAGCACCGCTCGGGCGCGTCTGCCCCGGCGGTCACCTTGATCACGAGCTTCTTGGCCATGGCTGAACTGTAATGCGCGGCGCTACAACCCCATCCGCCCCCTGAGTGTCTGCCGTGTACAGATGAAATGACGGACCGTATACGTCAGGTCTCGTGGGGGGACCCTTGAGGAAGCAAGAAGGACAGCCGGACCCTTCGGCTGAGCAAGCGCAAGAGCAAGAACCACAGCAGGAGCGGCAAGAGCAGCAGGAACAAGAGCAACAGGAACAAGAGCAGCGGGAGCCGCAGGAGCCGCA
This sequence comes from Streptomyces sp. NPDC004838, assembly GCF_053600955.1. NCBI lineage: Bacteria > Bacillati > Actinomycetota > Actinomycetes > Kitasatosporales > Streptomycetaceae > Streptomyces > Streptomyces sp. NPDC004838. Next base: position 46,585 of record NZ_JBSGAW010000028.1, read on the forward strand.
GCAAGAGCAAGGACAACCGGAACAAGGGCATCCGGCCGGGCCTGAGCCCGGCACCGCGTCCGGGCTCGTCCCCGGCCCTCGTCCCGAACCCGCTGCCGGGCAGCCACCCGTACCCGTGCCTGTACTCGAACCCGTGCCTGCGCCCGTACCCGCACGTCGGCGCGGCGCGACGACGCTGCTCATCGCCGTCGCCGCGGTCATCGGGATCGTCGCCGGGGCCGCCGTCGGCTACGGCGTACAGGCCGAGCGCGCACCGACGCCGCTGCCCGCCCTGAGCCAGCCGGACCTCGCCTACCCGGCGAAGCCGCTCGCCGCGGACGCCCGCCCGGCTCCGCTCTCCGCCGCGGAGGACCGCCAGGTCAAGAGGAACGGCGATCTCCGCAAACTGCTGCTACCCACGCCGGCCGGCTCGCGTGTTGTCGAGGCGCCGTGGCTGAACGACGGCTGGTGCGACCTCGACACCTTTTTCAACCATGCTCTGAATGACGACATCGGATTCGAAGGCTTGATGGCGGAGGACATCCGCCGGGTCGCGTGCGCCTTCTGGGAGGGGGGTGACCGGAGGACGGATCTCAGGCTCGTCCAGTTCCGGACGGCCTCAGGGGCCCAGACGTACGCCGGAAGCCAGCGGGGCGATTCGGGGTACGACGCCATCGAAAGTGAGGGCAAGTCGCTGAAGGGCAGTGGAAACGGTCGCTACTACCTCTACCGGCCCGCTGAAGTCCAAGGAGTGGGCCGGTTCCACGGGGCACGGGCCGTCGTCCAGAGCGGCGACATCGTGATCAGCATCATGATGTTCGACCGTAAGCCCATCAGCGAGAACGACATCCGCACCATGGCCGAACGACAGTTGGAGCGCTTGTGAAGCCCGCCCTGGTCCGTACGGTGCTGCCGACCGTGCTGGTGCTCGGTGTCATCGGCAGCGGGCTGACGTACATCACCACCACCGTCGGTGACGCCGATCGCACGGTTCCGACCGTGACGTGGAGCAAGCAGGAAGGCGACGGCCCGGCCGGTGATCCCGCCGCGGATCCCAGCAAGGGCCGGGCCTCCACACCGCTCAGCAAACTGCTGCTGCCCGTCCCGGACGACTACCGTCTCGGCCCCGACCTGGAGGAGTACGGCAACGACAGCGAGCTGACCGGCAGGCAGGCCGCCGACCTGATCAAGGAGTCGGGCCGCGGTGCGCCCGGGAAGAAGCGGCGCGAGTTCGAGCGGAATGTCGACGCACTCGGTGTACGGGGAATCGCCATGCGCTCCTTTGCCTCGGCTGACAACGACCTGGTCGCCAAGATGGAGATCATCCAGATGAAGGACCGGAAGCACGTGCGGAAGATGTACGGGCTCGTGAACGAGATGTTCACCTTCATGGATATGCCCAAAGGGCCGAAGATCGAGGACCACAAGCAGTCCTCGTGTTACCTCCAGCCCTCGGACGACGCGGACGACTCGGATGCCAGCGACGTGGACGAGCCGGAGCTGAACAGGATGGTGTGTGCGGCATACGACTCCGAGCTGTTCCTGATGTTCACTGCCGTGGGGACGCAGTTCGACGAGTCGGCCGCCGCCGATCTGCTGAAGCGGCAGCTCGACCACATCGCGTCCCCGGGGGAGTACGTATGACCGAGCCCGTGACTCAGCCCGTGCCGGAGCCCGAGGCCGAGCCTGCGCCGACTCAGCCTGCACCGGAGGCCGTGCCCGCACCGGATCCCGCACCGGATCCCGCACCGGATCCTGTGCCGGAGGCCGTACCCGAGCCCGAGCCCGCCGAGCCCGAGCCCGTGGCTCAGCCCGAGCCGGAGCCCGTGCCCGTCCTCCTGGCGGACCCCGCGCCCGCACCGGACCGGCGGGTCCTGCGTGCGGTGGCCCGCTGGACGGCCGCGCTGCTGGTCTGTGCCGGGCTCGGCACGGCCACGGCCTACGGCCTCACCTCCATGGAGCGCACCGACGTGCCGGGCCTCGCCACGGAGAGCGACGGTCGCTGGGAGTACCCGCGGCTCTCGCTCCCCGCGCTCCCCGAGGGCAGCCCCCGCCCGTTCAGTGAGGGGAACACGCACGAGATCCACCATGCCGACCTGCGGAAACTCCTGCTTCCCGCACCCGAGGGAGCCAAGCCGGACAAGGAGTTGACGGGCGGCTGGACCACGGCGAAGCAGTTCGCGTCCGAGTTCTCGGAGGACGAACGGGCCGAACTGGAGCAGGCGCTCGACGACGTCGCCGTCCGGCACATCGCCGCCCGCGGCTGGACCATGCCGGACGGCACGGCCTCCCGCGTCTATCTGCTGCGCTTCGACTCGGGGACCACGGCGCACTGGTTCAGCAAGGACGACATCGGCGTGGGCGCCGACGCCGGAGCCATGCTGAAGGGCATGACGGGGTCCGAGATCGACTCGGAGTGGGACGACACGGTCGGTGGCAACGGGCCCATCAGGTACGTCTACCAGGAGACCCAGCCCATCGAGTCCGAGGCGCAGCGCCAGGCGTATGTCATCGCGGGCGACACCATCGCTCTGGTCGTCCACTCCAGAAAGGACCAAGCCGCCGTCGTCCCCTTCCACCAGACGGTCGCGCTCCAGGCCCAGCTCCTCGGCTGACCGCGACCGGCCAGGGAATCGCGACGAAAGGCCACGGGAGGCGGCGGGGACGAACCCGCGACAGCCGGCGACGGCGACCGCGGCCGACCTCACAGCGGAGTCCGGGCCCCAACCCATTAGGCTGGGGTCCGGCCCGTCTCCGTCCGCGCGCTCATCCGAGGAGCACCCCGTGCTTGAAGTATTCTTCGAGGCCCTGCTGGTTCTGGTCTGCATCGGCGTCGGCGCCTTCGCCTTCCTGACCGTGAAGAAGCTGTACCAGGGTCAGCGCTGACCGTCCTGATCCCCGCGGCCCTCCCCACAGATCGTCAGAGCTGATCATGATCGAGATTCCGTCCGACCTGAACCCGGACCTCGTCCCCCTCGCGTTCCTCCTCGGTACCTGGGAGGGAGCGGGCGTCTCGGACTTCCCCGGAGCCGAGAAGTGCAACTTCGGGCAGTCGGCCACCTTCAGCCACGACGGCCGGGACTTCGTCGAGTACGTCTCACACACCTGGGTTCTCGACGCCGAGGGCAACAAGGTCAGGCCGCTGGAGAGCGAGCACGGCTACTGGCGGATCGACAAGGACCGCAAGGTCGAGGTCGTCATGGTCCGTGACCAGGGCATCGTGGAGGTCTGGTACGGCGAACTGGCCGACCAGAAGCCGCAGATCGACCTGGTGACGGACGCGGTCGCCCGTACCGCCGCCTCCGGGCCGTACAGCGGCGGCAAGCGGCTCTACGGCTATGTGAAGAGCGATCTGATGTGGGTGGGCGAGAAGTCCACCCCGGATGTGCCCCTGCGGCCGTATATGTCGGCGCATTTGAAGAAGGTCGTCACGCCGGAGCAGGTGGCGGAGTGGGCCAAGGACCTCGGGGATCTCCCGGACGACGGAATCGCCTTCTTCAAATAGCCCGTACGGCCCGACCGGCTCAGGCGGCTCGACCAGCTCAGCCGACTCAACCACCCCGGCTCGTCATCAGACCCACGGCCGACCCGGCGAAGAGCCCGGTGGACGGTTCGGCGAAGAGCCCGGTGGACGACCCCGTGGCCGGCCCGACGGGTTCGAGCCGTTCCCGCGCTCCGAGCGGTGAAGTCGCCCCGCCTGCCTACACTGGGGTCGTGGTGAGCACCGACTGGAAGAGCGATCTGCGGCAGCGCGGCTACCGGCTGACCCCGCAGCGCCAGCTTGTCCTCGAAGCCGTCGACACGTTGGAGCACGCGACACCCGACGGCATCCTCACCGAGGTACGGAAGACCGCCTCGGGCGTGAACATCTCCACCGTCTACCGGACGCTGGAACTGCTCGAAGAGCTGGGGCTCGTCTCCCACGCCCATCTGGGGCACGGCGCGCCCACCTACCATCTCGCCGACCGGCACCACCACATCCATCTGGTCTGCCGGGACTGCGCGGACGTGATCGAGGCGGACGCCGAGGTCGCGGCCGGGTTCACCGCGCAACTGCGGGAGACCTTCGGTTTTGACACGGACATGAAGCACTTCGCGATCTTCGGCCGTTGCGAGAACTGCACGGACGGGGAGTCCGGGCCGGCCGGTGGCACGACCGGTGGCACGGTCGGCGGTGCCCGCTCAGGGGAGCCTTCCGCCGGGGCTTCGGCTACCGAGTCGTAGGCTTTTCCCATGGCCACTGTGAAGAGCCCTCTGCTGTCCCTGCCCGGCGCCGTCCCCGCCGAGGGAGCCGATGAAGGCGTCGCCGCCCACTACGGCGACATCTTCCGCGAACAGCGAGCCCTCGCGGACGGGACCGGTCTCGTCGACCTCTCGCACCGGGGCGTCGTCACCGTCACCGGCGAGGACCGGCTGAGCTGGCTGCATCTCCTGATCACGCAGCATGTGAGCGAGCTTCCGGCAGGACAGGCGACCGACGCGCTGATCCTCTCCTCCCACGGTCATATCGAGCACGCCCTCTATCTCGTCGACGACGGCGAGACCGTCTGGGCCCATGTCGAGCCGGGCACCCAGCAGTCGCTCATCGACTATCTGGAGTCGATGAAGTTCTTCTACCGGGTGGAGGTCGCCGACCGCACCGAGGACTTCGCCGTGGTCTATCTGCCCGCCGGCTCCATCGCCGAAGTGCCGGAGGGCGTGGCCGTACGGGAGACCCCGTACGGCCGGGATCTGTTCCTGCCGCGCGCCGATCTGGAGTCGTACGCGGGCGCGAACGGGCCGGTCGCCGGAGTCCTGGCGTACGAGGCCCTGCGCGTCGAGGGCCACCGTCCCCGCGTCGGCTTCGAGACCGATCACCGTACGATCCCGCACGAGCTGGGGCTGATCGGCTCGGCGGTCCACCTGCACAAGGGCTGCTACCGGGGGCAGGAGACCGTCGCGCGCGTCGAGAACCTGGGGAAGCCGCCGCGTCGGCTGGTCTTCCTCCACCTCGACGGCAGCGAGGTGCGTCTGCCGGGGCCCGGCACCCCCATCCGCCTGGCGTCGGACGGTGAGGACGGCCGCCAGCTGGGCTTCGTCACCACCTCCGCCCGCCACCACGAGCTGGGGCCGATCGCGCTGGCCCTGGTGAAGCGGAATGTGCCGGTGGACGCGGAGCTGATGGCGGGGGAGACGGCGGCGGCGCAGGAGACGGTCGTCGAGCCGTAGACGGCGGCCGTACGCCTTGTACGCGTCCGTCCGGAACCCCCGGCCAAGCTCGCCTCGTACATCTTGTGCGTTTCGTGCGCCTCGTACGCGTCCCGCCCGCCCCCGCCCGGAACATTCCGCGGGCCGCCCCGCTACACGTCGATCAGCACGGTGAACGGACCCTGGTTCGTCAGGGAGACGCGCATGCTCGCTCCGAAGCTGCCCGTCTCCACCTGTGCGCCCAGCGCCCGCAGCCGCGCCACCACCTCATCGACCAGCGGCTCGGCCACCGGCCCCGGAGCCGCCGCGTTCCAGGTGGGGCGGCGGCCCTTCCGGGCGTCCCCGTAGAGAGTGAACTGCGAAATCACCAACAAGGGCGCATTTACGTCAGAACAGGACTTTTCGCCCTCGAGGATCCTCAGAGACCAGAGCTTGCGGGCCAGCCGCTCCGCCTGCTCCGGTGTGTCCTCATGGGTCACTCCCACCAGCACACACAGCCCCTCACCGACGATCTCGCCGACGATCCGGGACCCCGACTCATCCGCCACGGCGACGCTCGCGCCGTCGACCCTCTGCACCACTGCACGCATATGGCCCAACCTATCCGGGGGCTGAACGGGTGCAGAGCGCCTGCGTCGAACCGTGCCGGAGTGGCACGATGCACAGGGGCCGTGCATCCCCTCGGTCCTCCGGACCCAGGGAGGCCCCGAGCACCGGTCGAGGGGACGGACACAGGCACATGAGCACATCTGGCAGCGGGCAGACGACCGGAAGCGCGCCGACCGGAACCGTGATGACCGGAACCGTGACGAAGGAAGCGATGGCCACCCCGGAGCAGCCCGGACGGAACGGGCAGCCGGGACCGGGCGAGGCGACCGTACAGACCGTACAGAACGGACCCGCCGCACAGAACGGACCCGCCGCCCAGCCGGAACCGTCCGGGCCGATGGGCCGGCCGGTCGCGCCGGGCCGGGCGGCGGCCGTGGGCGGCCACCCCACCCGTCCACCCCAGCAGCGCACCGCGGGCACCCCCCGTACGGCGGACTCCCTCCCCGATCACCCGCAGTACGATCTGCCCTCCCTGCGCCTGCCCGAGCTGCGCACCCTGCGCAAGGACTCGACGCGCGACGAAGCGGACCTCAGCTATCTGCGGCGGCTGCTCCAGGGCCGGATCGACATCCTGCGGGCGGAGCTGGAACGGCGTACGGACCCGGAGTCGCCGGTCGTGGACCGGCTGTCGGAGATCCTCATGGACGCGCCGTCCCGGCACCGCACCTCGGCCCGCCATGTGACCGTGTCCACACCACACGGCGAGGAGTACCGGAGGCTGGCCGACGGCATGCTCGCCGAGGTGGAGCTGTCCGATCTGGACGCCCGTACGGACGAGGAACTCCACGCGGCGATGGGGCGGCTGGTCCGCTATGAGCAGCACGTATCGCACCGCCGCCATGCGTTGCAGCGTACGGCCGACGATTGCAGCGCCGAGATCGCCCGCAGGTACCGTGAGGGCGAAGCGCAAGTAGACGACCTGCTCATCTGAGACGGCCCGAGGCGATCCTTCGCGGCCTCCCGGAGTGGGTTCCCGACCCTGGAAGCCCACACCCCGGAGGCCGCCCGCGATGAGCAGCACCCCTGCGCCCGCATCCACCGCACCTGCATCCCCCGCACCCTCGGCCCCGGCACCCTCAGCCCCCGTGCCCGAGCCCCCCGCCCCCTCGGCTTCCGAGCTGTCGGCTTCCGAGCCGTCGGCCCCTGTGCTTCCCGCCGCGCCGCCCGTTCTCGCGGAGATCGTCCGGTCCGGCTTCGTGGAGGGACATCACCGGGGCTCCCTCGTCGTCCTGGGCGCGGACGGCGGCGTCGAGCTGGCGCTCGGCGATGTGTCGGCGCCGGTCTTCCCCCGGTCCAGCAGCAAGCCTCTTCAGGCCGTCGCCGTACTGCGGGCCGGGCTGGACCTCTCCGGCGAACGGCTGGCGCTGGCCGCCGCGAGCCACTCCGGGGAGGACTTCCACCTCGATCTCGTACGGAAGATGCTCGCCGAGCACGGAGTGACCACCGCCGAGCTGCGGACCCCGCCGGATCTGCCGCTCGACCCGGTGGAGGCGGAGACGTACCTCGCGGCGGGCCGGGTCCGTGACCGGGTCACCATGAACTGCTCCGGCAAGCACGCGGCGATGCTCGCCGCCTGCGCGCTGAACGGCTGGGACCGTACGGCGTATCTCGACCCCGCCCACCCTCTTCAGCGCCTCGTCCGCGAGGTCGTCGAGGAGGCGTCGGGCGAACGGGTCGCGGCGGTCGGCACGGACGGCTGCGGCGCGCCCCTGATGGCGATCGGCCTGACCGGTCTCGCGCGGGCGTTCCGCTCCCTCGTACGCGCCGGGGCCGGGTCGCCGGAACGGCGGGTCGCGGACGCGATGCGCGCCCACCCCGCCTATGTGGCGGGCACCCGCCGAGCCGACACCTGGCTGATGAGCGAAGTGCCGGGCGCGCTCTCCAAGATGGGCGCGGAGGCGGTTCAGGCCGTCGCGCTCGCGGACGGCCGGGCGCTCGCCTTCAAGGTCGACGACGGCTCGGGCCGGGCGCTCGGGCCGGTCCTGGGGCGGGCGCTGGAACTGATGGGGGTGGACGCTCCGGTCGTGGCGAGGATCCGCCATTCGCCCCTGCTCGGAGGGGGTACGGCGGTCGGCGAAATTCGGGCGACTTTCTGACCGCGCTCTGCCTAGCTTGCTCCGTATGAGCCTCGAAACCCGCGTCATCACCGAGTCCGAGTACCCCGACTGGACGAGGGCGCTCTACGCCGGCTTTCTGCGTCCCCCGACCGTGTCGGCGGAGGAGGTGGCGGTGCGCCGGGAGGACGCCGACCTGGCCCGGGTCAGCGGGGCCTTCGACGGCGGGCGCTGTGTGGCGACGTACCGCACGTTCGCCCAGCGGCTCACGGTGGTCGGCGGCGCGGAGGTGGCGGCGAACGCCGTCACCAATGTCGCCGTCACCGCCACGCACCGCCGCCGCGGGCTGCTGAGCCGGCTGATCACCGCGGACCTGCGGGAGGCGAGGGAGCGCGGTGACGCGGTGGCGACGCTGATCGCCGCCGAGTACCCGATCTACGGGCGGTACGGATTCGGCGCGGCGACCTGGACCACCGAGTGGGCCGTCGACATCCCGCGCGCCGGTCTCGACCGCCGTCGCTCCGACCCGCTGGACGGCGGCCGTATCGATCTCGTCGACATCACGGACGTACGTGAACTGGGCCCCCGGCTGCATGCCCGGCTCGCCGCCCTCCAGCCGGGCACGGTGAGCCGGAACGACCGCTGGTGGGAGCTTCGCACGGGTGCCGTCCAGCTCGCCGGCGACCCGTGGAAGGAGCCGTTCCACGCGGTGTACCGCTCGGAGTCCGGGGAGGTCGAGGGCCTGGTCGCCTACGCGGCGGACGACAGCTGGGGCGATGCCAAGCAGCCGCAGAACACGGCGACCGTGAGCGAACTGCTGGCGCTGACGCCCGCGGCCGAGCGGGCGCTGTGGCGGTTCGTCTGCTCGATCGACTGGGTCACCACGGTCCGGTCCGGCCACCGCGCCCCGGACAGCCTCCTTCCGCTTCTCCTCCCGGACCCGCGCGCCGCGCGGGTGCTGACGCACGCGGACTTCCTGTGGGTGCGGATCCTGGACGTCGTACGCTCCCTGGAGGCCCGCGCCTACGGTGCGTCCGCCACCCTCGTCCTGGAACTCCACGACGCGCTGGGACTCTCGTCCGGCCGCTTCCGCCTGGACGCGACCCCGGACGGCGCGTCCTGCGCCCCGACCTCCGAGTCGCCTGATCTGACCCTGGACGTAAGGGAGTTGGGCTCGCTCTATCTGGGCGACGAGTCGGCCGTGCGGCTGGCCGCCCTGGGGGCGCTGGAGGAGAACCGGGCGGGGGCGGTGCTGGAGGCCGAGCGGGTGTTCCGTACGCCGCGGCGGCCCTGGTGCCCGGACATCTTCTGACCGGAGGCCGCCGGGAGGCCGCCGGTCAGCTGTCAGGGTCCGGCGGCCACGGCCGGGGCTATCAGCAGCGCGCCCCCGATGCCGGCGCAGGTGGCGTTCTCGGACTTGACTCCCAGGGCCAGCAGGGTGAAGCCCAGCGAGGCCACCACGCCGTACCGCCATTGCACGAGCTGCTCGAATCCGAGGGTCATCAGAGTCATGGTGGTTCACTCCTTCAAGGAGAAGGCGCCGGAGCTCGCACACCGTTGTGCTGCGGGGACTGCCTGCTTGACTGGGACTTTGCTCAGTTGTCCAACTGCCGTTCAAATTAGTCTGGTTGACTTGTTTGTTTACTGCCCGTTGAAGGTTGCCTGCCAAACTTGTCTGGTTGTACGGATTTCTATACGCCCTCTCCGGACCGATGTTGATGGGTTGTGCTGTTCATCTCTCCTTGGTTGACGGGTGGTTGTAGGGTTGTGGGGTGACGAGTCATGGGCCTGTCCCGAGGGAGGCCACCTACCGGTACCGGCGGGTGGCCGACAAGTTGCGCAAGGAGATCAACAGCAAGACGTACGCCCCCGGAGAGCGCCTGCCGACCCAGGAGGCCCTTGCCGGGAAGTACGAGGTCTCCCGGGCCACCGTGCTCCAGGCGCTCGATCTGCTCCGCGAGGAAGGTCTGATCGTCACCCGCCAGGGCAGCGGCACCTTCGTCTCGGGCGTTCCGGGCGCGACCCCGCAGAGCGCGGACACGGAAACGGACACGGACGATGTCTGGGCCTTCGTCTCCGAGCGGGTTCCGCCGGTCATCCTGGAGCCGTATCTGGAGGAGGCGTTCGAGGCCACGGAAGTGACGCTCGACGTCTTCTCGATGACCACCGAGTCCCTGGCCACGCGGGTGTCCGACCAGAAGGTGCGCATCATCGCCGGGAGGATCCGCCCACCGCGCAGCATCACGGCCCGGCTGATGCTCCCCGACACCTCGTCGCCCCATCTCGCGATACCGCGGCGGACGGACGGCACGGACGACCCACGGGTGGGCAGGCGGCTGCGGGGCATCCTCCAGAGCCATGCCACGCTGCTCCAGTCGTCGCTGTACGAACTGCGTGACCGCGGCTATGTGGAGGAGGTCTCGGTCCAGATCCGGCTGGTGCCCTTCTCGCCGCAGATCAAGCTCTACATCCTGAACCGCCGGCTGGCCCTCCAGGGCTTCTACCCTCCGGCCGAGGGGGCCGTCAGGCTCCCTCCGAACCATGAAATGGTGACGATCTTCGACTCCTACGGCACCGGGGCCACTCTTTTCCCCTACCGTGCCGCAGCCGACTCCACTCCGGAGCAGGCCGGAATCGTCCACGCGGCCCAGAAATTCTACGATCTGACTTGGGAGAACCTGGCCAAAGAGTCCGAAGATTAAAGCCCTGAAGGTGACGGCGTGGGGGCGGCACACCCGAGGGCGGAAATCCCGAATCCGAAAGACCGAGAAAACTCTCACATGCAACATAACTCAATCCCCCAGGCGGCTCCGGCCGCGATGCGCGCCCTGCTGTCCCGTGCCCGAGGTGTCGTCCTGGACCTCGACGGTCCCGTCGCCCGGGTCTTCGCCGGTGAACCCGCCCAGACCGCCGCACACCGCATGCTGGAGATCGCCGAGCAGGACGGCTGCGTGGTCGAGAGGCTGCGCGGCTGCACCGACCCGATCGCCGTGCTGTACGGATACACCGCGGAGATGGAGGAGCGGAACGGCCGCGACGGCTGGGACAAGGCGGTCGCGAAAATGCACGACGAACTCGACGCCTATGAGTGGCAGGCCGCCGCGTCGGCCGAGCCGACACCGGGTGCGGAGGAATTCATCAGGGCCTGCTGGGAATCGGGCAGATCCCTCTCGGTCGCGACCAACAACAATACGGACGCGGCCGTCCGTATTCTCGCGGGAATGAATGTCGTCGAACTCTTCGAAGGCCGTGTCGTCGGCCGTTCACGAGACGCCCTCCTCATGAAGCCGCATCCGTGGTCGCTGGAGCGGGCCATGGTGGAGGGGGTGCCCGCGGCCGGGCATCTGATGATCGGCGACACGGCCACGGACTACCGTGCCGCCATGACGGCGGAGATGGAGTTCTGCGGCTACCACCACGAGCGGTGGGGCCGGGAGCGGTTGGGGGCCGCGGGGGCGGAGTTGATCACCGACAGCATGCGGACTCTCGTCTCGTACGTGTGACTCGGTCTCGTGCGTGTGACTCACTCGTACCGGCGGTTCGAACTCACTCGTACCGGAGGTTCGTGTCGCCGGCCGTGCGGTCTGGTTCGCGGCAAGTGCCGTGAGCCGGACCGCGGTCGTGTCGGGGAGCTGTTCCGGGGTGCTCTGCCCGACACGTGCTTCCACGTGCGTCCGCGCCCTGATCGCCCGTCACCCCCGCGCGCCCTTCACCGTGTCCGTACCCGGAACAGCGCACCCGACAGCGCCACCGCCACCGCCAGGATGCCTCCGCACCACGCCAGCGCCGTCCAGGGCGAGGCGCCCACCGGCTCGGAGAGCAAGAGACCGCGCAGCGACTCGATCAGCGGGGTCACGGGCTGGTGGTCGGCGAAGGCGTGGAGCCAGCCGGGCATCGTGTCGATGGGGACGAACGCGCTGCTCGGGTAGGGCAGGAACGTCATGAAGAAGGTGAATCCGCCCGCCGCTTCGGGAGTACGGGCCAGCAGACCGACCGCGGCCGAGAGCCAGGAGATCGCCACCAGGAAGACGACCAGCAGGCCGAAGGCGGCGAGCCAGCCGGAGAGGGAGGCGCTCGGGCGGAAGCCGATGAGGAGGGCGACGGTGAGGACCAGGGCTGTGGAGGCGAGGTTGCGGAGGGTGCTGGCGGCGACATGGCCCGCGACGATCGCCGTGCCGCCCACGTCGAGGGAGCGGAAGCGGTCGATGATGCCGCCCTTCATGTCCTCGCTCACCCCCACCGCCGTGGTGGACGCGCCGAAGGAGGCGCAGAGGATCAGGATGCCGGGGACGACATAGGTCACGTACCGCGTGCCGGTGTCGATCGCGCCGCCGAAGAAGTAGACGAAGACCACCATCAGCATCAGCGGCAGCGCCATCGAGGTGATGAGAGCGTCGGTGTTGCGCCGGCTGACGCGGATGCCGCGGCCCGCCATCGTCGCCGTACTGCTCAGTGCGCTACGACGGAGCGCGTTCCGGCTGACTGCTCTGTGGCTCAGTGCGTTCTTCTTGCTCAGTGCGTTCCTACTCGGCGCGTTCTTGCTCAGCGCGTCAGACATGCGAGGGCTCCTTGCCGGTCAGGGCCTCCTTGCCGGTCAGGGCGAGGAAGACGTCGTCGAGCGTGGCCTGCTGGAGCGAGAAGGAGGCGATATCGCGGCGCTCCGGATCGGCGGCGTCCAGCAGGGCCCTGATCTCCGCGGCCGTGCCGTCCGTCGGAAGCCCGACCGTCAGGGTCTCGGGAGAGCGGTGGACGGCCTCCGGCAGGGACGGCAGGCGGGAGACGACCCGCAGATACGCCTCCGCGTCGGCGAGCACGAGATCGATCCGGTGGCCCGCGACCCTCGCCTTCAGCTCGGCCGCCGTGCCCTGGGCGACCAGCCGTCCGCCGTCGACCAGGGCGATCTCGTCCGCCAGCCGGTCGGCCTCCTCCAGATACTGGGTGGTGAGGAAGACGGAAGCGCCTCCCGTCGACAACTCTCGTACGACCTGCCACAACTCCGCCCGGCTGCGCGGATCGAGGCCCGTCGTCGGCTCGTCGAGGAAGACGACCTCCGGATCGCCGACCAGGCCGGCCGCGAGATCGAGACGTCGGCGCATACCGCCGGAGTAGGTGTCGGTACGGCGGCGGGCGGCCCCGGTGAGGTCGAAGCGTTCGAGGAGGTCGGCGGCGCGCCGGGCGGCGGCCTTCCGGGAGAGACCGGTCAGCCGGGCCATCATCCGCAGGTTCTCCTCCCCGGTCTGCTTCTCGTCGATGGCCGCGAACTGGCCGGTCAGGCTGATGGCCCGGCGTACGCGGGAGCGCTCGGCGACGACGTCGTGCCCGGCGACGCGGGCATGTCCGGCGTCCGCCGTGGTGAGCGTGGCGAGAATCCGGACGGTGGTCGTCTTGCCGGCGCCGTTCGGGCCGAGCAGTGCGAAGACGGCTCCCCGGTCGACGCGCAGATCGATCCCGTCGAGGACCCTGACCTCCCCGTACGCCTTGACGAGACCGGTGGCCTCGACGGCGGGTGACTGACTCATCTGGGACTCCCCCTTCTGCGTATGGCATACGCGTTATTGCGTAAGGGTTACGCATTACTAGGATGTGCGTCAAGGACCAGGTGAGGGCCGGAGGCGAAGAGGCCGGAGGTGAAGGGGCCGGAGGTCAGACGCGCGGGACGAAGAGTGAGAGGCGAAGGGTGAGAGGCGAGGGGCGAGGGGTGAACGAGGACCGCGGCCGTGACGGCAACGAGGACCGCGGCCGTGACGGCACGGGACTGCCCGCCAGCATCGAGGCGGCGTGGGGTCTGCGCGAACGCCCGTCCAAGGGGCCGAAACCCGGTCTCAGCCTGGACCGGATCGTCGGCGCGGCGGTCGCCGTGGCGGCAGCCGAGGGGCTCGGCGCGGTGTCGATGGGGCGGGTCGCCAAGGAGTTGGGCGTCTCGACGATGTCCCTCTACCGCTATGTCTCGGCCAAGGACGAGCTGTACATCCTGATGCAGGAGGCGGTCATGGGCCTGCCGCCCGCGCCGCCCCCGCCCGGAACGGGCTGGCGCGAGGCGATCACCGCCTGGGCGGCGGCGCAGCGCGCGATGATGCGCCGCAATCTCTGGTTCCTGCGCATCCCGATCTCGGGCCCGCCCGCGACCCCCAATTCGGTGGCCTGGTGGGAGCAGGGGCTGGCCGCCTTGGAGGACACCGGTCTCGGCGAAGGCGACAAGATCTCGGTCATCCTGCTGATCGGGGGTTTCGTGCGCAACGAATCGCTGCTGATGGCGGATCTGGCGCAGGCGGTCGAGTCCAGCGGGGTGGGCGCGGAGGAGGTCATGCGCCGGTACGCCACCACGCTCAGGCGGCTGGCCGACCCGGAGCGCTATCCGTCGGTGGCGCGGCTGCTGGAGTCCACGGTGATGTACGAGCCGGACGAGCCGGACGCCGAGTTCACGTTCGGGATGGACCGGATCCTGGACGGGATCGAGGCGCTGGTACAGAAGAGGCGGGCCGGTTCGTGAGCGGCGGTACGGGTACGGGTCCGGCGGGCGGCGCGGACGGCGCGGGCAGGGCGGGCGGCGTGGACAGGGCGGGCATTACGGGCGCGGACGGCGTCGAGTCCGGCGGGCTGCGCGAGCGCAAGAAGCGGCAGACCCGCCGCGCGATCTCGGACGCGGCGATCACGCTCTTCCTGCGTGAGGGATTCGACCGTGTCTCGGTCGCCGAGGTCGCCGCCGCCGCCGATGTGTCCAAGCCGACGCTCTTCCGGTACTTCCCCGCCAAGGAGGACCTGGTCCTGCACCGGTTCGGCGACCACGAGGACGAACCGGCCCGCGTCGTCGCGGGCCGGCCGCCGGGCGTCTCGCCTCTGGAGGCCCTGCGCCGGCACGTCCTCGACGGTCTGGAGCGGTCCGACCCCGTGACCGGGCTCAGCGACGCACCCGAGGTGCTCGCCTTTCACCGTCTGCTGTACGGGACGCCCGCACTGGTCGCACGGCTGTACGCGTACCAGGCGAGGTCCGAGGAGGTGCTGGCCGCGGCCCTGGGCGGCGGAGTCGGCGGGCGGCTGGCCGCCGGTCAGATCGTCGCCGTGCTGAGGATCCTCGCCGAGGAGAACTGGCGCCGGATCGCGGCCGGGGAGAGCGCCGACGAGGTACGGGAGGACGCGGTGGCCTCGGCCGGGCTGGCGTTCGACCAGCTCGGGGAGGGGCTCGGCGGGCTCGCGATGCCATGACCGGGACTCAATAGTTACTCGGTCAAGAAAATTACTCAGTTACGTTATTCTCGGTGGAATGACGGAGACCGACGCACCCGACCCTGCCTCGGCGCAGGCCCCGGCCCCACCCTCCTCAGCAGCTGATCCGGCTCTTGCCCTCGCACGGGAGCGCGCCTACCACGACCTCTGCCGCGCGGCTTTCGCCGGGATGGTCGACGACGCCACGGAACAGGTCGTCATCGGCGAGAACGCCTTCGCGTCCGGCGCGGACGCCGAAGTCCTCGGCTACCAACTCCGCAGTCGCGCCAAGGAGCTGAGAGAGGAACCGGACACCCCGCTGTTCTTCGGCCGGCTCGACTTCGCGGACGACGAGAGCGCCGGGGACCACCGGCTGCAGAGCTACCACATCGGCCGCCGCCGTATCACCGCGAGAGGTCCGGCCGCCGACCCTCTGAGCGTCGGCCATGAGACCGCTGGCACAGAGACCGCCGGTACAGGGACCGCCGGTGCAGAGACCGCCGGTACAGAGACCGCCGGTGCCGGGGTAGACGGTCCCGCCGCCGGCAGCCCCGCCGACGGGCGATCCCGGCACGGGACCGCACCGCCCCTGGTCATCGACTGGCGCGCTCCCGTCTCCCGCGCCTTCTACCAGGCGAGCCCACGCGATCCGCAGGGAGTGGCCGTACGCAGACGCTTCGGCTGGGCGCCCTTCAGCGAGGGGGACTCGGCCGATCTGACCGGTCTGGAGGACGAACACCTGGCGGGAGGGCGCGGGGACCGGGCGGAAGGGGACCCGGACCCGGCGGCGGGCCCGGACCCGGCGGCGGGCGGAGCGGGAACCAGCACGATCGTCGCCGACGAGATCGAGCGCCCGCGCGTGGGCCCGATGCGGGACATCGCGGCCACCATCCAGCCCGAGCAGGACGACCTCGTACGCGCCGGACCCGCCGAATCCCTCTGCGTCCAGGGCGCGCCCGGCACCGGCAAGACCGCCGTGGGCCTGCACCGGGCCGCTTATCTCCTCTACACCCACCCCCAGCGCGTCCAGCGCGGCGGACTGCTGGTCCTGGGGCCCAACCGCACGTTCCTCTCCTACATCTCCCGTGTGCTGCCCTCACTCGGCGAGACCGGGATCCGGCAGTCGACCGTCCACGAGGAGATCGCCCGCCACGAGGTGCGGGCCGTGGACAGTCCCGCGGCGGCGCTGGTCAAGCACGACGCCCGGATGGCCGCAGTGCTGCACCGGGCGCTGTACGCCGGGATCTCGCCGCCCGCCGAACCGGTCGCCGTGCCCGACGGTTCGTACCGCTGGCGCGTTCCGCTCGGCGAACTGGAGCGGATCGTCGACGAGGTGCGCGCGGAAGCACCCCCGTACGCCGTGGGACGCGAACGCGTCCGCACCCGCGCCGTCCGCGCGATCCAGCTCCTCGCGGAACGCCGGGCCGGACCCACAAGCAGCACCTGGGAGCAGCGGATCGGGCGGTCCCGGCCGGTGGCGGCCTTCGTGGACGCGGTGTGGCCGAAGGCGCGGCCCGAGGAGGTGCTGGCGGCGCTCCTGTGCGACCCGGCGGATCCAGGGCTCACCGCTGAGGAGCGGGACGCGATCCGCTGGCGGAATCCGCCGCGCTCGTACCGGTCCGCGCGGTGGACGGAGGCGGATCTCGTGCTTCTGGACGAACTCGCGGGCCTCGTGGAGCGTCCCGCCGGATACGGGCATGTCGTGGTCGACGAGGCCCAGGACCTCTCTCCGATGCAGTGCCGTGCGATCGCGCGCCGGGCGGGCTTCGGCTCGCTGACCGTGCTCGGCGACCTCGCGCAGGGCACCACTCCCTGGGCGGCCCGCGCCTGGCCCGCCCAACTGGCGCATCTCGGCAAGCCGGACGCGGCTGTGATCCCGCTGACGGCCGGCTTCCGTGTTCCCGCGGCGATCGTCTCCTTCGCCAATCGGCTGGTCGGCTCGCTCGGCGTCGATGTGCCGGTCGCGCGGTCCCTGCGCGGGGACGGTGAGCTGACGGTCCGCCGGGTCGGCGATCTGAGCGCGGCCACGGTCGATGCCGTACGGGCGGCGCTGACCCGCGAGGGCTCGATCGGGGTCATCGCGGCGGAGCAGGACGTCCGTCGGCTGCGTACGGCACTCGCGGACGCGGGCATCGGCACGGAAGCAGGTGCGGGAACAAGTGCGGGAACAAGCGCGGGAGCAAGCGCAGGCACAGGCCCGGACCTGGGCCCGGACGTCGGCCAAGGGGCGGAGGCGCGGGTGACCGTACTGCCCGCGACCGTCGCCAAGGGCCTGGAGTACGACCATGTCGTGGTCGTCGAACCGGCCGCCATCGTGGCGGCGGAGCCGCGCGGACTGCACCGGCTGTACGTCGTTCTCACCCGCGCCGTCTCCCGGCTGGACGTCCTCCACGAGCGCCCGCTGCCGTACGAGCTGCGGGAGGTGTGAACGCCCGGAGGCTTCAGGCGGATCCGATGAGGTGAGGGGCGAGGGGGTGAGGGGGTGAGGAGGCGTGGGGTGTGATCAGGAGCATCCGGGGCGCGCGGAAACCGACCGTGCCGTACCGGTTCGTTCCGTGGCCGACCCGGTTCTGCCGCCGTCACGACCATGACGGCGGCAGAAATCCGGGCGGAGCCGCGCTGCCGCCGTACACGGAACAGCCGGAAACGGTCCAGCGGGAAACGGTCCAGCGGTACGGAACAGCCGGATACGGGCCAGCGGGTACGGTTCAGCCGGCGACGGCGGCGGTCTGGAGGACCTGGGGCTCCCTGGCCGGCAGAAGGTTCCACCACCAGCTGATGACGGGGATGTCCAGGGGCGCGTCACTGTCGTCGGTGGGTGTGGCGCGGAAGGTGCTGGGCAGGTCGGCCGGGTTGTGCGGCGTGGTGTAGCGCAGCGAGGTGATGCCCCAGTCCTGGGCGCCGCGGATGAAGTGGGACAGGCTCGTCAGATACCGGCGCAACTGCGGGCTGGCGGTGAGCGACAGGGTCTCCTGTAGCCGCAGGAAGAGGCACATCACCCGGTCGCGCTGGGCGATGACGCTGGCCAGGGCTTCGTCGGTGGTGAGGCCCTCGTGGTGTTCGAGCACCCGCAGGGCGTTGAGGTAGTAGCCGCTGCCCGCCTTCTCCTTGTGGTGGGAGAAGATGTCGTTGTCCCACACGATGATGAAGGAGGCCATCTCACCCGCGGCGCGGGTGGCCGGATGGTCGCGCTCATGGGGCTGGAGTTCGTAGTCGTGCGCCATCTCCAGCATGGGGAGCACCACGGTGCACGCGCCGTCGTAGATGCGCATGAGGGTGTAGTCATTGAGGCTGGGAACGGTCCCCGCGCGGCGGTGGTCGGCCTCCCAGGCGACGGAGAAGAAGTACTCGCGCAGTGCGTCGACCCAGCGCGCGGACTGTCCATGAGTGCCGTACTGGGAGACACGGGCCCGCAGATCGCGCAGTCCGTTGGCCAGCGGGTCGGCCAGCAGGAACGGGCTGTCAGGGTTCTGGGCGATCCGAAGCAGGCGGTGGAGCACCCCGACGAGGTCGCCGGGACGGTAGCCCAGGTCGCTCTCCTCGCAGTAGCCGTCATCGACACCGAAGAGCCAGAGGATGAAATCGGAGAGGAGGGAGACGACCTCCTCACGGCCTTCCGGAAGGATCCTGGCCGAGAATGTACCGATGTCGTGCCGGACGAGCCGGCTGCGCAGTTCCGGGGAGCCGATGCCGAAAGCCTCCGCCCAGACCGCGGTCTGGGTGTCGATATCGGCGTGGCTCGGGTGGATCGCCGGGGATATCGGGGAGTAGATCGGGGGAACGGTCAGCTTTGGACCCACCCTTGATCACCTCTCTGCGGGAATTGACCACTATGCGTACGGACATGCGCGGGGGGTGTCTTGTGTTGATCAACTACGGCGCATAGTACTCATGGGTCACAAGCCGTCCAACAGGGGCTTCTCGCCACACCTGCGCTCGTCACCCTGCCGGACGCTCGCGGCGGCGTTGCCTTCGATGGCCGGAACCCGCCGTCGGGGTCAACGTATTACGCAGGGGTCCTGCGGCAGAAAGCCCTGATGAAACGCTACGGCTGGGGTTGGCCGGAAGGTGACACGCCAGGCCCTCAGGATGTCTGCGGGAGGGACCTGCGGGAAGGGTGCGACGACGTTACGGGGGGTGAGACTTCCGACACACTCAGCAGATGTTCGTCCTGGCCAATGGGGTAAATGCGGGCAGTTATAGTGAAAATGCACGTCCGGTCCGGTGTCGATCGAGAGAGTCGGTCGGTGTGTCGATATGACGATCCTTTGTAATGACGACATGCATTGGCCAGAAAGGGACGTTTAGTTCTCGCCGGTTCAAGGCTGCCTTTCCGGTCGAGCCGAACCGGCGTCGAGCCGCCATCACGGACCGTCAGACTCCGGCCGGTCTCCGCCGCCGTCCATGCCCGTGCCCGATCCCCGCACGCGATCCCCGCACGCGATTCCCGCGCCCGCTCCCCGCGCGCGATTCCCGCGCCCGCTCCCCGCGCTCCCTGTGCGCTGGTCGGCTCCGGTGGTCCACTCCCGCCGGTCGGATCTCACCCTCGCCGCCGTGGCCGTACGGACGCGATCGCACCGTGCCCCCTCGCTCCGCCGCCGCCCGAACCCGACTCTTCGGCGGTGCGCGGGTCTTGGGCGGGGTGCCGGGCCGGTCGCGTGACCTGGGCGAACGCGGGCGAGCCGGGAGCCGGACGCTCTCGCCCCGCCGTTCGGGCCGCGTCCGCGCCGAGTCCGGCGCGCGGCCCGACGAGACGTGCTCCCCGGTGCCTTCCGAGGGCCCGCCAACGCCCCCGACACCGCGAGCAACCGGACAACAAATCTTCCTTGACAATAAAATTTGTCGGTCATAGTCTGCGGTCATGCAGGACATCGCAGTGATCGAGGACCCGGCCGCGGCCGAGGTCTCGCTGGACCCCATCCGGGCCCGGCTGCTGGCCGAGCTGAGCGAGCCCGGCTCGGCGACCATGCTGGCCGCGAAGGTCGGCCTGCCCCGGCAGAAGGTCAACTACCACCTGAAGACGCTGGAGGCCCACGGACTCGTCGAGATGATCGAGGAGCGTCGCAAGGGCAATGTCAACGAGCGCATCATGCGGGCGACCGCGGCCTCCTATGTGATCTCCCCGACCGCGCTCGCGTCGGTCGAGCCCGACCCGGCCCGTTCCCCCGACCAGTTGTCGGCGAACTGGCTGCTGGCCGTCGCGGCCCGGCTGGTCCGCGACGTCGGCGCGCTCCTCACCGGCGCCGCCCGAGCGCGCAAGCGCGTCGCGACCTTCGCGATCGACGGCGAGGTGCGCTTCGCCTCGGCCGCCGACCGGGCCGCGTTCGCCGAGGAACTGGCCGGGGCCGTCACGACCCTGGTCGCCAAATACCACGATGAATCCGCCGAGCGCGGCCGCGACCACCGGATCGTCGTCGCCGTCCACCCGAGCATGAAGGAAGTCCGATGACGCACCCGTTCGAGCTGAGCCAGGAGATCGAGTTCGCCGCCACACCGGAGCAGGTCTGGGCCGCGATCGCGACCGGGCCGGGAGTCGACTCCTGGTTCATGGGACGCAGCGAATTCGGCACCGCCGAGGGCGAGACCACCGAGTTCACCATGATGGGCCACACCTCGCAGGGCACGATCACCGCGTACGAGCCGGGTACCCGCTTCGCGACCCGCGAGGCGGAGGCCCCCGACGGCCAGTTCATGGCGATGGAGTACCTCATCGAGGGGCGCGGCGGCGGCTCGACCGCGCTGCGGATCGTGCAGAGCGGAATGCTCGGCGACGACTGGGAGACCGAGTTCGAGGCGATGAAGACCGGCTGGCCCATCTATCTGGAGACGCTGAGGCAGTACCTCACGTACTTCACCGGCCGCACCCCGACGGTCACCACACTCTTCCGGCCCGGAGCGGGCGACCCGGAGGCCGTCTGGAAGATCGTCACCGAGTCCCTGGGTGTCACGCCCGACGTCGCGGAGGGCAGCGAGGTCCGGCTCCCGGACGGCTCCGCCGGGGTCGTGTTCCACGTGAATCCGCTCGGCAACCTGGGCGTCCGGACTGACGAGGGTCTCTACCGGTTCATCCACTCCGGCACCGAACGCGGCAACGCTCTGGTGCTGGGCCACCAGAACTTCGCGGGCCGCGAGGAGCAGGCCACCTGGGACGCCTGGGCGGCCGAGTGCTTCGGCTGACCGACCGGCCGGCCACAGCATCAGCCAGTCGGCCGTGACCACAGGCGTGACCCACCGGGTGAGCCCGACCTCAACGGCCGCAACGGGGCTCACCCGGCCCCACCCGGCCTCTTCAGCTCTCACCATCAACCCAACCCCGGAAAGGCGCTCCGACACGGCGAGCGGAGCGCCCGGAGGCTCTCCGCGAGGCCCTGCGCCCGACCACCGCGAGCGGAGGGCCCGTGTGGATCGGGCCCTCCGCCGTGGTGCGTGTACGAGATCGGCCGAGGCCGAAGGACGTGCTCTCAGCGCTTGGTGGTGCTGTTGAAGAGGGAGCGCGACCAGACGTAGCCGACCAGGGCGATACCGGCGCACCAGGCGAGCGAGATCCAGCCCGCGTCGCCGATCTCCGAGCCGGTGAGCAGGCCGCGCAGCGTCTCGGTCATCGGCGTGAACGGCTGGTGCTCGGCGAACCAGCGCAGGCCCGGGGCCATCGAGTCGGCCGGCACGAAGGCGGAGCCGAGGAACGGCAGGAACTGGACCAGCAGCGGCTTGTTGCTCGCGGACTCGACCGTCTTGGAGATCAGGCCGAGCGCCGCCGACAGCCAGGTCACCGCGAACGCGATGGCCACCAGCAGGCCGACCGCCGCCAGCCACTCGACCGCGCCGGCGTCCGGACGGAAGCCGAGTGCGAGCGCCACGGCCACGACCAGGACCAGGCTCACCATCGTCTGGATGACGCTGCCGATGACATGTCCGGTCATGAACGATGAACGCGTGATGTTCATGGTGCGGAAGCGGTTGATGATGCCCTCGGTCATGTCGGAGCAGACCGCGATCGAGGTCGACATGGCCCCGGCCGCCACCCCCATGATGATGACGCCGGGCGTCAGATACTCCAGGTAGGCGTCCCGGCCGCCGCCCATTCCGGCGCCGATCGAGTCCCCGAAGGCGTACACGAAGAGCAGCAGCATCAGGATGGGCATCATGGAGGCGCCGAGCGACACGGCCGGATAGCGGATCGCGTGCTTGAGGTTGCGCCGCAGCATCGTCATCGAGTCGTGCATGGCATAGCCGAGGGTGCTCATCGCAGGGTCTCCTTGACGTGAAGCGGGGTGCTGGTGCCGGTGCTGGTTTCGGTGCCGTTGCCGGTCAGGGCGAGGAATACGTCGTCGAGGTCGGGGGTGTGCACGGAGAAGTCGGCGGCCCGGATGCCGGCGGCGTCGAGCCGGTCGAGCAGGGCGCGCAGCGCGTCGAGGCCGCCGTCGCCCGCCACGCGCAGGGCGAGGCTCTCGTCGTCGCGGGCCGCGCCGGGGAAGGCGTCGGCCGCGCGCTCGTACTCGGCGGGTTCGGTGAACCGAAGCCGTACGTGGCTGCCGGGGATCTGCGCTTTGAGCTCGTCGGCTGTGCCCTCGGCGACGATCCGGCCGCCGTCGAGGACGGCGATCCGGTCGGCCAACTGGTCGGCCTCTTCCAGGTACTGGGTGGTGAGGAAGACGGTGGTGCCGCCCGCGACCAGCGAGCGCACCATGTCCCACATGGTGCGTCGGCTCCGTGGATCGAGCCCGGTCGTCGGCTCGTCCAGGAAGATCACCTGGGGGTTGCCGACCAGCGTCATGGCGAGGTCGAGCCGGCGTCGCATGCCACCCGAGAAGGTCGCGGCCCGTTTGTCCGCGACGTCCGCGATGTCGAACCGTCGCAGCAACTCCCTGACACGGGACCGCCCTTCACGCTTGCCGAGGCGCAGCAGGTCGGCCATGAGGAGCATGTTCTCCTCGGCGGTGAGCAGGTCGTCGAGCGCGGCGAACTGCCCGGTGACGCCGATCGCGGCGCGCACTCCGTCCGGTGACGTGGCGACGTCGTGGCCCGCGACCTGGGCCTGTCCGCCGTCGGCCGCGATGAGTGTGGACAGGATCTGGACGGTGGTGGTCTTGCCGGCGCCGTTGGGTCCGAGCAGGGCGAAGACGGAGCCGGCCGGGATGTGCAGGTCGATGCCGTCGAGCACGGTCTTGTCGCCGTACGACTTGCGCAGACCGATGGCGGAGACGGCGGCGGGCGACGGGGAACCGCCGTTCCTCCTGGGCGTGGGCATGACAGATGAAGGCATGGAGCCCTCCCGTTCGAAGGCTGAAGTGACTGGGGGAGTGGGCGAGTCGGCGGGGCCGGTGCTCAGGACCGGGCGCGGAGTACGTCGATGTTGCCGTTGCGGGTCCGGGCGCGGACCTCGACGGTGTCCTCCGTCTTGTCCGGGGCCTCGGAGGCGGTGAGCGTGTTGCGTACCTGCCCGGAGCCGGAGCTGGCGTCGATCCAGGCGGCGGTGCCCTCGCGGACGCCGACTTCGATGGAGCCGTAGGAGGTCTCCAACTGAACGGTGCCGCGGGCGACGTCGGCGACGCGCAGGGTGCCGTGGGCGGTGGTGGCGGCGACCGAGCCCTCGGCGCGCGCGATGTCGATGTCGCCGTGGGCGCCGCGCACCCGCACGTCGCCGGTAGCGGCGCCGAGGGTCGTGGTGCCATGCGAGTTCTTGAGGACGGCGAGGCCGTCGACGACGCCGACGCGCAGGCTGCCGGAGCTGGTGGAGATCTCGGCCGTGCCCTCGACCCGCTCCACGGTGATCGAGCCGTGGGACGCGGTCAGATTCAGCGGACCGGTCGTGTCGAGGCGGACGTCACCGGACGAGGTCTTCACATGGACCTGGCCGAGCCGCCCCTCGCCGAGCACCTGGGCCCAGGCGCCGGTCATGTCGACGCGCGAGCCCGTGGGCAGTTCGACCGTCACGTCGACGATGCCGGTGCGCCCGAGGAGACGCGGCTTGGGCGTCCTGACCGTCAGAACGCCGCTCCCGTACGTGACCTCGGTCTGCTCGGTCGCGCGCACGTCGTGGTCCCGCTTCGGGTCGCGGGGCCGTACCTCGACGACCGTGTCGAGACGGTCGCTTGCGGCGAAGCGGATGGAACCGGCCTCCACGTGGGCGGTGGCCTGAATCGGTTCGGGAGTGTCGAAAGAAGGCATGGCAGTACCGTCCTCATGAGTCCTGGGGGCGTCCCCGCTGGTGGGACGTGATGTGGGTGAAGCGGTGCGGGTGAAGCGGTGCGGGCGCGGGCGCGGCGTACGGCTAGCGCACCCAGCCCGTGAAGCTCTGTCCGATCGAGTGGGTCCTCTCCGTCGTACGCGGCCGGGCGCCGCCGTCGACCGCGGCCGACACGGCCCGCACCAGCCACGCGTTGACCGACAGGCCCTCGCGGCTCGCGGCCTCTTCGGCGCGCGCCTTGAGGTGGGCCGGCAGACGCAGATTGACGCGGGCGGTGCCGCCCTCGTCGCCGTCGGCGGGCGCGTGCGCCTTGAGCGGTTCGACGGGCGCGGTGGGCGCGGCGGGCGCTTCCGCGGGGCCGCCGTAGGCGGGCGGTGGCGTCACCACGAAGTCCGGGTCGAGCCCGCGCAGCCGTACGTCGACCGAGCCGGGGGCGAGTTCACGGGTGATCTCGTCCATCGCGGCGGAGAGCACGTTGAGCATGGTCAGACGGGTCGCCGACTCCAGAGGAGCGGTGAGCCGCTCGGCCAGCTCGC
Organism: Streptomyces sp. NPDC004838; assembly: GCF_053600955.1. Lineage (NCBI taxonomy): Bacteria > Bacillati > Actinomycetota > Actinomycetes > Kitasatosporales > Streptomycetaceae > Streptomyces > Streptomyces sp. NPDC004838. The sequence continues at coordinate 71,340 of NZ_JBSGAW010000028.1, forward strand.
GAGCATCCTCCCCACCGGCTTCGGCGGCCACCGCGAGTTCGCGGCGGAGGGTGTCGACATACGGGGTGAGGTCCATAGCGCCATGATGGCATCACTCTGGCACCTCATGCAAGCCCGAGTGGTGTCTCATGGGGGACTCGCTTGGGGTCGACGCCTCTGACCTGCGTAAATGCGAAGTGAATGGCCTGGATCCTGATGGTGCCATGCACGCTCAAGCGCCCTGTTGCACGTGGAATGGCATCGGATGGCACTGGCTGGCACCACTAGCTGCGCCACCCGGTGCCATGTGATGCCATGTGATGCCGCAAGGGGACGGCATCCCCCCGCCTCGCGGTCCGAGGTCTGTCGAGGACGCCGACCCTCGTCATGCCGTGGTTCTCACCCGGCTTCCGGCGCGGCGGGCGAGAAGTCGTACACGGCCCAGTCGGTGAGCGTGCGGTAGCCGAGGCGCTGGTAGAGGGCGTTGCTGGTGGGGTTGGCCAAGTCGGCGAAGAGGACGACCTCCTTCGCGCCCGTGGCCAGCGCCGCCCGGCTCACCTCCGCCGTCACGGAGGCCGCGTAGCCGCGACCGCGCAGATGGGCGGGGGTGTAGACGACGTCCACCTGGATCTGGCCGCCGATCAGCGGGTTCATGCCCGCGACGGATACGGGGGTGCCGTCCGGGGTCTCCCAGAGCGTGTAGCGCTTGTCGGCGTAGCGGGTGTCGGCCCAGGAGTCGGCGTCGATGGAGACGTCTTCCCCGACGGCCTTGGCGAACTCGCCGCACCAGAACATGACTTGATCGAGATCCTCCTCGCCCAGAACGCGGCCCCGGCCCGCCGGCGGCGGCTCCGGCGGGGTGAGGGCGCCGAGGCGGTACAGACGGAGCCGAGTGTCGCGGAGTTCCGGCGTCGCGCCGGTGTGCCGCTGCCAGGCCGCGGCGAAAGCGGTGGCGGTGTCGTGGTCCGCGCTGACAGTCGGAATGGAGTGCCCGAGGGCGGCCAGACGGGCGGCGAGGGAGTCGGCCTGCTCGGGCGTGAGCGGGGAGAGGCCGAAACCGCGGGGCGGGAGGCGGTAGAAGGTGGCGTGGACCTCGCCCGCTCGCTCCAGCACGCCGAAGCCGGGGGCCTCGGCGCCGAACGCCTCCGCCCCACGCGCTCGCACTCTCTCGGCCCAGGTCAGCTGCATGACGTGCGGGCCGGGCCGCGAGCGCAGGAAGTCCCCGGCTCGGGCGAGGAAGTCGTCGACGTCTTCGGTGAGGTGCCAGTCATCGGGTCGCATGCTTCATGATTTCCCACGCGGTAGGTGCGCACCGTGGTTTTCCGCCGGGGCGAGGCCGCGGGGGACCGGCCGGTGATCGGCGTCCTCCCGACCGGCCGTTTCCGACTGAGTGGCGGGGCCCGTCGGTGATGTCGTGACCGGGTAGGCGGCCGGCCACTGTCCTGTTCCACGGGGAGAAATCAACTCGCGTCCGAGCGAGCCCGCGCCCTAGCCTTGCGCGCCATGGCAAAGGCACGCGTTCTCACGCCCCGGGCGGACGACTTTCCGCGCTGGTATCAGGACCTGATCGGCAAGGCCGAACTGGCCGACAACGGGCCTGTTCGCGGCACCATGGTCATCCGGCCGTACGGGTACGGCCTGTGGGAGCGGATGCAGCAGGAGATGGACGCCCGCATCAAGGAGGCGGGCGCCCAGAACGCGTACTTCCCGCTCTTCATTCCGCAGTCGTACCTGACGAAGGAGGCCGAGCACGTCGAGGGCTTCGCGCCCGAGCTGGCCGTCGTCACGCATGGTGGCGGCAGAGAGCTGGAGGAGCCCGTCGTCGTCCGGCCCACCTCCGAGACGATCGTCAACGACTACTTCTCCAAGTGGGTGCAGAGCTACCGCGATCTGCCCCTGCTGATCAATCAGTGGGCGAACGTGGTGCGTTGGGAGCTGCGCCCCCGCGTGTTCCTCCGTACGACGGAGTTCCTGTGGCAGGAGGGCCACACCGCGCACGCCACCTACGCGGACGCCCGTGACTACGCCGCGCGCATCCACCGGAACGTGTACGCCGACTTCATGGAGAACATCCTCGCCATGGACGTCGTGCCGGGACGCAAGACTGCCAGGGAACGGTTTGCCGGCGCGATCAACACGCTCACCCTGGAGGGCATGATGGGCGACGGCAAAGCCCTCCAGCTGGGCACCAGCCACGAGCTCGGCCAGAACTTCGCCAGGGCCTTCGACACGCGGTATCTGTCGAAGGACGGCCGCCAGGAGTACGTGTGGCAGACCTCCTGGGGTTCTACCACGCGTATGGTCGGCGCACTGGTGATGATGCACGGAGACGACAACGGTCTCCGCGTCCCGCCACGCCTGGCCCCGGTCCAGGTGGTCGTCGTCGCTGTCAAGGGCGACGAAGCGGTACTGGCCAAGGTCCGTGAGATCGGTGACCGCTTGAAGGCGGCGGATATCCGCATCCACGTCGATGACCGCGTCGACATGCCGTTCGGCCGTCGCGCGGTCGACTGGGAGCTCAAGGGTGTGCCTGTACGGATCGAGGTCGGACCGCGCGACGTGGAGAACGGCACCGCCGTGCTGGTCCGCCGCATCGTGGGGAGCAAGGAGTCGACGGCGGTCGAGGCACTGTCCGAGATCCTGCCCGAGGTGCTGGAGGACGACCAGGCGCTGCTGCTGGCGCAGTCCCGCAAGCGCCGCAAGGACCGCACTGTCGAGGTGACCACGATCGAGGAGGCCGCGGAAGCCGCGAGTACCGGCTGGGCACGCATCCCCTGGGCCACGCTGGGCCCGGCGGGCGAGGCGCGACTCGCCGAGCAGGGAGTGTCAGTGAGGTGCCTGGTCGCCGCGGATGGCTCGGTCCCCGAGAGCGACGACCAGCCGGGCAACGTCGCCGTCGTGGCGCGCGCTTACTGACTCTGTCGAAACGCACTGCGACAGAACGTGCTGCCTTCGACGGCGAGAGCGATGTGTGGTCGTACTTCGAGCTCGACGACGAGGAGTGGGCGCAGCCATGGCCTCCTGCGCGCGGCGGTACGGCGTCCTCGCGGAAGGCACCCTGCACGGCTGGCAAGAAGCAGACGGCGCTGTCGAAATCACTCGCCAAGAGATCGAGTCGACGTGGGCCGCCGCGCCGGAGATCCTCGACAAGGATCGCACCGAGGAGACGAGTTGATCACGGAGTACCAGCAGCGGCTGCGCGAGCGCTACATCGCCGCCGCTGTCATGCCGGCTCCCGAGCCATGGCGGCCGGTGTGGGACCGCAGAACTCCCGTCGGGGACCTTCTCGGTATCGGATTCGCCGTCCATCCGGACAGCGGCCACGACCTCGTCATGGTCGTGTCCAGCGACGGCCATGGACTCTTCGACGCGGTCACCGGCGAGAAGATCGCCCGCGACCGGGATCCTGACCTCGAAACGAGCACCCCTGACACCCACCCGGACCTTGCCTGCCCGGGGCTCGGCCCGATCGCAGGCGTCCCCGTGCGCATCGCCGGACTCTTCGGCGGCGGCCTGCACAGCACCACGCCGGACGGCTGGACCCTGGACGTCGTCAACCCGGAGTGGCCGTACGACCGCGTCATCCTCTCCGCCGACAGCGGGTCCCACAAGGGACCGGCGGGAGGGACGTGGTGGCACATCTTCCACTCCGACTACTCGGAACTCCGCGCAGCCGGGTTCTCTCCCTCCGGCCTGACCCTCGCGGTCGCCACCAGCAGCGACCTCACTCTCTGGACCCGCCCCGAACTCGGCTTCGACGACTGAGCGAACAGCGGGCCACCACGCGCGAGGAGAACAGTCGGACCGGGCGGAACCCGCCGGGTTGCCGGGCGACCAGACCACGGCCTGCGAACCCGCCAGGGCGGTGCTTCTCGACGGAGGCGACTTCGTCGTAGGGGACGGCAGTGTTCCCGGCCGGCAGCTCGCCGGCATCTCCGGGGCTCGCCTCCGACGGGCGAGGAGGCGAGGTACTGCACGGCCCGTGGAGACCGACCCCGACCTCGCTCGCATTCGGCAGGAGTTGAGCGTCACGTCGACGGCCCGGGGAGTTTGGCGGCCACGGCGTCGAGGACCCAGTCCAGGCCGGTCGCGAAGGATGTCTCGGCGTCCACGTCCGTGCCGTCGTACACGGCCTTGGCCAGCGCTGGGAAGCGGCCCGTGGCCAGCATTCTCGTCACATGCGGGCCGGAGGCGCGCTGCCAGTCGGGCTTGGACAGGCCCGTGGCCCGCTCGGCCCGCAGGTTCGTGATCTCGCGCCTGATCGCGCCGGTGTAGTAGGCGCTGACAGTCTCCACGGCGCGCATGACGGTGTCGATGTCGGCGAGGCCGTCGAGGGCGGCCAGCGTGGCCTCGGCCACGTCGAGGCCGTTCGGGCCCAGGGCTGGGCGGCGGCCGAGCAGGTCGGCCAGCCATTCGTGGCGGAGAGCGGCCTGCCGGGTGCGGTGGGCGAGGACGCGCAGTGCCTCCCGCCAGTCACCGGGCTGCTCCTCGGGGAGAATCTCGGCCTGGACCTCGTCCACCATGAGGTCGAACAGCTCCTCCTTGGTGGAGATGTATCCGTACAGCCGCATCGGGCCGGCGTTCAGCCGGGCGGCGACCTTGCGCAACGACACCGCCTCCAACCCGCCCTCGTCGGCCAGCGCGATGGCGGCGGCGACGATCCGCTCCCGGTCGAGCGGCACGGGGCGAGTCGGCGGCTCCGGGCGGTCCCACACAGTCATGGCCACATCGTACTGTTGCGATGCAGCATATCGGATGAATACAGTGTATCGACATGAGACATCGTATCGCCGTGATCGGAAGCGGTCCTGCCGGCCTCACCTTCGCCCGTGTCCTGCACCGCCATGGCCACCCTGTCACCGTCCTCGAACGCGATCCCGCCCCCGACGCCCGCCCCCCGGGCGGCACGCTGGACCTGCACGAAGGGCTAGGCCAGCTCGCGCTGGACAAGGCGGGGCTACTGGCGGAGTTCCAGGCGCTGTCCCGTCCCGAGGGGCAGGCCATGCGCATCCTGGACACGGCCGGGACCGTCCTGCGTGACTGGCGACCCCGTCCGGATGACCGGGCCAATCCCGAGATCGACCGCGGGCACCTCCGTGACCTGCTGCTCGGCCCTCTCGACGTCCAGTGGGGACGGGGCGTGACGCAGGTGGCGCCGGGGACCCGGGACGGCGTACTGGTCCATTTCGCGGACGGGCGACAGGAAACGTTCGACTTCGTGGTCGGTGCGGACGGCGCCTGGTCCCGGGTCCGCCCGGCAGTCTCGTCGGCGGCGCCGCACTACACCGGCGTCACCTCGGTCGAGACCTCCCTCGACGACGTCGACACCCGCCACCCTGACCTCGCCCGGTTAGTAGGCGACGGTTCCGTGGCTGTGTACGGCGTGAACCGAGCTCTCGTCGCCCAGCGCAACAGCGGTGGCCACGTCAAGGTGTACGCCCAGTTCCGCGCCCCGCTGGACTGGCACGCGAACCTGGACCCGCCCGACGTCGAGGCCGTGCGATCGGGTCTGCTGGCTCTGTTCGACGGCTGGGCCGCTCCCGCCCTCGACCTCCTCCGCCACGGCACCGCTTTCGTCCACCGCCCCCTCTACGTTCTGCCCGTATCCCACACCTGGACCCACGTCCCCGGGGTGACGCTCCTGGGCGACGCCGCCCATCTGATGCCTCCGTTGGGGGCGGGCGCGAACCTCGCGATGCTGGAGGGCGCCGAACTCGCCGAGTCCATCGCCACCGCCGCCGGCCCTGGGGATCTGGACGAGGCCGTCCGCGCCTTCGAGGAACAGATGTGGGCACGGGCCGGCGAGTGGGCGAAGATCACGACGGCCGGTCTGGAACGCCTCGTGAGCCCGAACCCCGCCGAAGCCCTCTCCCTCTTCGACGAAGTGCAGCCATCCTGACCGCCGAGCGCGAGGGCACCGGCACCAACAGCTCGCCACGGTTCCATGAGGTAGTACGGCACCGCCGCGGCCCCTTCCGGCACAACGGATTCGATGCTCCTCACGGGCCGGTGGGGCAGCTCGCCGCGCAGGTTGTCCGGGACTCGTTCACTTCACACCGCAAACCCGGCGGGAATCCGCAGATAGACCGGGAACGGACACCTATCGTGCTCAGGCTCAACCGGCCGGCACGTGTCGCGTGGCGCACTATTGCAAGCATCTGCTTGCAATAGTTAGCGAGAGTGGGCACCATCGAGACATGGCATCACTCAACGTCGGCAATCTCGGTGAGTACCTCCGCGAGCAGCGGCGCAGCGCGCAGCTGTCGTTGCGGCAGCTCGCCGATGCCGCCGGGGTGTCCAATCCGTATCTGAGCCAGATCGAGCGCGGGCTGCGCAAGCCGAGCGCGGAGGTGCTGCAGCAGGTCGCGAAGGCGCTGAGGATCTCCGCCGAGACGCTGTATGTGCGGGCCGGGATTCTTGACGAGCGGGGCCGGGACGAGCTGGAGACGCGTGCCGTCATCACCGCCGACCCTTCCATAAACGAGCGGCAGAAGGCCGTACTGCTCCAGATCTACGAGTCGTTCCGCAAGGAGAACGGATTCGAGGTCTCGGAGGGCCCGGATGCCGCCGCCCCCGCCGCGAAGGAGTGGGACACCACTGTTGAAGGCATCCGTACGGCCGACGGCAGTGCTGCCGGACCACCCTCGAACCAACCCTCACCCTGAATCAGCGTCCCAGGAGGATCAGCCTCATGGCCATCACCGATGACCTGCGCAAGACATTCAGCGACCCGACGCCCCTCTACTTCGCGGCCGGTACGGCCGACCTCGCCGTCCAGCAGGCCAGGAAGGTCCCAGCGCTGCTGGAGCAGCTCGCGGCCGAGGCGCCCGGCCGGATCGAGGAGCTGCGCAACGCCGACCCCAAGGTCGTGCAGGAGAAGATGACCGTCCAGGCCAGGGAGGCCCAGGCCACCGTTCAGGCCAAGGTCACCGAGGTGATCGGCGGCTTCGACGCCGATCTGAAGAAGCTGGGCGAGAGCGCCCAGGACCTGGCCCTGCGCAGTGTCGGCATGGCCGCCGAGTACGCCGTCAAGGCCCGTGAGACATACGAGCGGGTCGCGGAGCACGGCGAGCAGGCCGTGAAGCAGTGGCGTGGCGAGACCGCGGAGGAGATCGCCGAGATCGCCGTCGCCGTCGAGCCCAAGACAGAGCCCAAGACGGAGCCGAAGACCCAGCCCAGGACCCAGCCGAAGGCCACGGAGGCGAGTGCTCAGCCCAAGCCGCAGCCCAAGCCCCAGCCCAAGCCGCAGCCCAAGGCCGCCCAGTCGAAGGCTGCCCAGCCCAAGGCCGCCGAGGCGAAGAAGACCGCCCCCGCCCCCCGCCGGGCCCCCGCCGCCCGCAAGGCGGCCGCGAAGAAGACCGCCCCGCCGGCGAAGTAGGCACGCACGGCACGCACGGCGGGTGTGTGGAAACGGCGCGTACGAGGAAGAGGAAGGGGACCGGGCACCTTTGAGGGGTCCGGTCCGTTTTCCCGGTAGCCCAGGTACCTTGGCTGGCGGAGGCGCTACTCATCACTCACCTAGGCGGTGCTCATTATGTTGCGCACAGGTTTCGACCTCACGCTCATGCTGGTTGTCGAGCTGGTCTTCCTGGTCACCTCGGTGACTGCGCTGATCATGGCCGCGCTCGCCCGTGAGGACGCCTACCGCGCCGCGGACAAGAAGACGAAGAGCTTCTGGCTGATCATCCTCGGCCTCTCCGTCCTGGTGAATCTGGTCCCTCTGAATCTGCTGTTCCTGTCGATCGCCGGGCTGATCGCCTCCATCGTCTTCTTCGTCGATGTACGGCCCGCGCTCAAGCAGGTCACGGGAGGCGGCGGCCGACGCGGCGGTTCCAGCAGCGACGGCCCGTACGGCCCGTACAACGGCGGCAGGTAGAGCACGGCGCGGGCCCGCCGCTTCCCGGCCCGCCGCTTCGCCTTCACCGGTCCCGCGCCCGAGTGGGCTCGCGTGGCCGGATCTTCTCGCCCCGCCGAAAGGCTTGCGCGCCCGCCAGGGCTTCCGAGCCCGGAAGGTTCCCCTGAACCGCGCTGCGGCCCGGCCGCCGCACCGGCCCCTGCGCCGCGTCAACCCCTGCTCAGCAGCAGTACCGCCACATCGTCGGTCAGCTCTCCGCCGTTCAGCTCCCGCACCTCCGCGACCGCCGCTTCCAGCAGCGCCTCCCCGTCGAGCCCGCCCGCCAGCTGCCGGTTGATCATGTCGAGCATGCCGTCCTGGCCCAGGCGCTGCTTCTCGCCCGGCCCGATGCGCCCCTCGATCAGCCCATCGGTGTACATCATCACGCTCCACGCGCCGCCCAGCTCCACCTGGCGGCGCGGCCAGCGGGCGCGCGGCAGCACACCGAGCGCCGGGCCGCCGCTCTCGTACGGGAGGAGCTGCGCGGCCCGCCCCTTGTGGGCGATCAGCGGGGACGGGTGCCCCGCCAGGCAGAGGCCCGCCCGCCGCCCGTCCGGCGCGATGTCGACCATGCACAGGGTCGCGAAGATCTCGTCGCTCTCCCGTTCGTGCTCCAGCACCTTCTGGAGCGTGGAGAGCAGCTCGTCCCCGCACAGGCCCGCGAAGATCAGTGCCCGCCACGCTATCCGCAGCTCCACGCCGAGCGCCGCCTCGTCCGGGCCGTGGCCGCACACGTCGCCGATCATCGCGTGGACCGTGCCGTCCGGGGTGCGGACGGTGTCGTAGAAGTCCCCGCCGAGCAGTGCCCGCGAACGGCCGGGCCGGTAGCGCGCCGCGAACCGCAGATTCGAGCCCTGGAGCAGGGGCGTGGGCAGCAGCCCGCGCTCCAGCCTGGCGTTCTCCTGCGCGCGGAGCCGCGACTCGGCGAGCTTCATCTGCGCGGTGTCCGCGCGCTTGCGCTCCACCGCGTACCGGACGGTACGGCTGAGCAGCCGTTCGTCCAGCTCGTCGCGGAAGAGATGGTCCTGCGCCCCTACCCGTACGGCCTCGGCCGCGCGCTCCTGGTCGCCCGATGTGGTCAGGGCGAGTACCGCGTGCCGGGGCGCGAGACGCAGTACGTGTCTGAGGGTGGCCAGCTCGTCGTCGCCCGCGCCGGGCAGCGCGAGGTCGACGAGTATGCAGTGGACGTCGTCGGTGAGCAGCCGCTCGGCCTCGGTGAGATTGCGGGCGGTGCGGATGCGGACCCGGCTGCCGGCCGTGGCGCCGGAGGCGGACGGCTCGGGAACCGAGAACATGCCCGCCGGGTCGTCCTCGATCACCAGAAGGGTCAGATCACCGAGGGCGTCGGCACCGCCGGTCGCACCGGGTACGCCTGACATTCCGGACGTGGTTCCGGCGCCGGCCTGGGCGGTCTCCGTGATGGAGGCACTCCTCTGTCGCGGTACGGGTACGGGCATCGATCCGGTTTCCTTTCCCTCCCCCAGAGGGCGCGGCGGGACGACGAACGACATCTCGCCAGACGGGGACCATAGCGCTAGGCCCGGCCGGAGCGGAATGGCGTTTGGTGCGGGGCCGACTGCATATGCCGGTCATGGGCGGGCAGTTACGGCCGTGCCCATGACGAACATCACGCCGGAACGCACGGTCGCCCGAAGGCCCGGGGGCGGCCTTTCTGTCACCTATATGCGGAATATCGGGATGGGTGGGGTATCCGCGTCCGGCCGGTACGGCGACCGCGGCGACCGCTGGTCGGGCCCGTATCGGCGCACCGGCTGCCACAGGGTCGGCGGCTCGGGAGCCACCCGGCCGCCGCCATCGCCCCCATCGCATCGCCCCCACCGCACCGCCGTCATCGCCGTCATCGCGCCGCCGTCACTGCGCCGGCTGCCGGTCCGCCGCTGCACGCGGCCTTCGGGAGTCGCCGGGCCGCCGGTCGGCACTGTCGCCACGACCGCTCGGCCCGACGCCCGGCCGAGGGGCCCCGCGCCATCCGCCCCGACCCGCCGTGGCAACGGTGCCGCGCCGACCCGGCATGGCGATCGGGGTGCCGACCCCCATGGTGGCCGCGGTGCCGCCGATATCGCCCCCGTCGCTCGTGCCGTCCGGGTCGCCTCTGCGCCCGCCCGTCACCTGCCCGTCACCCGCCCGGTCGTACGACCCCGAGAATCTTCATCGAGCCCGCACCCGCGAGGGACACCGTCCGCCCCGGTCGCGGGGCGTGCACGATCGCGCCTTCCCCGATGTACATCCCGATATGGCTCGCGTCCGCGTTGTAGACGATCAGGTCACCGGGGCGCATGTCCTTGACCTCGACCCTCGGCAGTCGCCTCCACTGCTCCTGCGAGGTGCGCGGGATGCTCACGCCCGCCGCGCCCCACGCCTGTGAGGTCAGCCCCGAGCAGTCGTATGAACCAGGGCCTTCCGCACCCCACTCATACGGCTTGCCCACCTGCGCCGTCGCGAACTTGACCGCCTTGTCGCCCTGTTCGGTCGACGTGCCGCTGATGGCCTTCATCACGCCGGATTTGAGCCACTCCGTCTGCGCCTTGCTCGCCGCCTGCTGTTCGAGGAGAAGGAGCCGCTCCCGCTCCTCCTTCTCCAACCGGTCCTCTATGGCCTTCGCCGCCGCGATCTTGGCGGAGATCTTCTTCCTGGCCTCGGCCTGCTTGACCCGGTTGGCCTCCAGCTTCTTCCACTGGACGCCCGCGTCCTCGGCGTACGCCTTCAATTCGGCCTGGGCGGTCCGCAGCTCGCGCAGCAGGTCCCTGGTCGCCTTCTGGCCCTGCTGTACCCGGCCGGTGCCGTCGAGGAAGAGCTGAGGGTCGCTCGTCAGCATCAACTGTGCCTCGGGCGGCAGCCCACCGCCCCGGTACTGGGCGCGGGCGGAGGCTCCCGCGCGGTCCTTGAGGTCGTCGATCCGGTCCTGCGCCTTCGTCGCCTCCCGCGCCAGCTTGCCGATCTCCGCCGACTGGCGCTCCACTTCCTCCTCGGCGAGGTTGTACGCGTCGGTCGCGGACACCGCCTGGTGGTAGAGGTCCTCCAGCTCGATCCGCACCTCTTCCAGGGACTTGTCCTGGGTGGGGGAGGCGCTGCCCGGCGGAACGGGCGGTCTGGGGGCGAGGGGCGCGCCCGCGGCGCTGGGGCCATGAGGGGCGTCGGGGGCCGCGAAGGCCGTTCCCGGTGACGCCAGTACGGTGAGCGCGCAGACCAGAGCGATCGCGGCAGTGGCACAGTGGCGTCGGTTCACGACTCCCCCTCCAGTGACTCCTGTAGCTATATGATTAACCGTCAGTAACATGTGGATGCTGCGGTGATGGTGCCACGGCGTACGTCAAAGCGACAGAGTCCGTACGGCAGATCGCACCACCCCGAGTTGATCAGTCCTCACCTGTCTGTGACGAACAGCCCACGCCGTGTGTTCCCCAAAGGCCCGCGTGTCCGCGGGATCGGGGAGCACGCAGGGAGCATGAAGGGGGCGCGCTCAGCTCGACACGCGCCCACCCCCGTCCCCGTGCCCGTGCCCGTGCCCTTGTCGCGCCCGCGCCCCGCCTGAACGCCGCCCGCCTCCGGAGACGCCTGAACTCACGCCCCCGCCTCCCAAGGTCCCGATAGGTCCCGATAGGTCCCGATCTACGCTCCCCCGGAACGCGGCGCGACCGCCGCCCACTCCACCGTGACCTCGCCCTGCCGCCACCGCCGGCTGTCGTCCGCCAGAGGCCAGTCCGCGCCCAGTTCCCGTACGGCCCTGATCCAGCGCTGCCGCGCGCCCAGCGAGGCGTAGGGAGCCGCCGACGCCCACGCCCGGTCGAAGTCCCGCAGGAAGGCGTGCACCGGCTCGCCCGGCACATTGCGGTGGATCAGTGCCTTGGGGAGCCGTTCCGCCAGATCGGACGGGCGGTCGAGGGAGCCCAGCCGGGTCGCGAAGGTGACCGTCCGCGGCCCCTCGGGCCCGAGCGCGACCCAGACATGCCGCCGCCCGATCTCGTCGCAGGTCCCCTCCACCAGCAGCCCGCCCGGCGCGAGCCGCCCGCACAGCCGCGCCCATACGGCCGCGACCTCGCCCTCGTCGTACTGCCGCAGCACATTCGCCGCCCGGATCAGCTCGGGCCGGTCCGGCAGGGGGATCTCGAAGCCGCCGTGGCGGAAGCTCAGCCCCTCCTCCCCGTACGGCTTCGCCGCCGCGACCCGCTCCGGGTCGATCTCTATCCCGACGACGCGGCAGCGCGGGTCCACGGTGCGCCGCAGCCGCCGCAGCAGTTCGAGGGCGGTCCAGGGGGCGGCCCCGTACCCGAGGTCGACGGCCACCGGCGGGTCGCCGCGCCGGAGCGCGGGGCCGTGGGCGGCGGCGATCCAGCGGTCCATCCGGCGGAGCCGGTTCGGGTTGGTCGTCCCGCGCGTGACGGTGCCGACGGGGCGGGTTTTCATACAGGCGAGGGTATGCGTCACCGGCGGGGCCGCCATGGCCGCGGGCGGCCAGGACCTGTGGCCGCCGCAAGCCGGGGCCCGGGGCCGCCGTCGGCCGGGGCCTGGGGTCGAAGCCGGCCAGGCCCCCCTGCTTCGGCGAACCCGGCCCCGTTCGATCGCGGGAGCCCAGCGCCTGTGGCCGCCGACGGCGCAGCCCCCGAAGCCGCCGACGGTTCGCTCCCCGGCCACCGGAGGACCGCCCCCCTCGCCAGCCCCTGAGCCGTCAATGGTAATGATTTGGCAAAGCGCCGAGGTCCCGGAAATGGACGATGAGAATCCGCTGTTGTGCCCATTCGGAGGGCTGCCAGTGCCCGCAGTTTGCCCTGCCCGGAGCAAGGAGGACCCTCGCGTGAGCCAGTACGTCTCCCGCATCTCCAGTGGCTTCATGGGCCCCCGTCTGCGGTTTCCCGGCGGCCACCGCAAGCCGCGCAGGATCGCCATGCTCAGCGTCCACACCTCCCCCCTCCACCAGCCGGGCACAGGCGACGCGGGCGGGATGAACGTCTACATCGTCGAACTGGCCAAGCGGCTCGCCGTCCTCAACATCGAGGTCGAGATCTTCACCAGGGCGACCGCGGGCGGTCTGCCGCCGCACGTGGAACTCGCGCCCGGAGTCCTCGTACGCCATGTGGACGCGGGCCCCTACGAGGGCCTCGCCAAGGAGGACCTGCCCGGCCAGCTCTGCGCCTTCACCCATGGCGTGATGCAGGCGTGGGCGCGGCAGCGGCCGGGCCACTACGACCTCGTCCACTCCCACTACTGGCTCTCCGGCCATGTCGGCTGGCTCGCCGCCGAGCGCTGGGGCGTACCGCTCGTCCACGCCATGCACACCATGGCCAAGGTCAAGAACGCCGCGCTCGCCGACGGCGACACCCCCGAGCCGTCCTCCCGCGTCATCGGCGAGACCCAGATCGTGAACGCCGCCGACCGGCTCATCGCGAACACCGCCGAGGAAGCGGACGAACTGGTCCGCTTCTACCGCGCCGACCCCGCGAAGGTCGCCGTCGTCCACCCCGGCGTGAACCTCGAACGCTTCCGCCCCGCCGACGGCCGCTATGCCGCCCGTGCCCGGCTCGGAGTCCCGCAGGACGCGTTCGTCCCCCTCTTCGCCGGCCGCATTCAGCCCCTGAAGGCCCCTGACATCCTGCTGCGCGCGGTCGCGCGACTGCTGGAGCGCAATCCGTCCCTCCGCTCCCGGCTGTACGTGCCGGTCGTCGGCGGCCCCAGCGGCAGCGGCCTCGCCAAGCCCGAGGGGCTGCACAAGCTGGCCGCGCGCCTCGGGATCGCGGACGTCGTCCACTTCCACCCGCCGGTCGGCCAGGACCTGCTCGCGGACTGGTTCCGCGCCGCGTCCGCGTTGGTGATGCCCTCGTACAGCGAGTCCTTCGGCCTGGTCGCGATCGAGGCGCAGGCGGCGGGCACCCCGGTGGTGGCGGCGGCCGTCGGCGGCCTCCCGGTCGCGGTACGGGACGGGCTCACCGGCTTCCTCGTCTCCGGTCACGACCCGGCCGACTACGCCGACGCACTGAACCGGCTGGAAGCGGCCCCGGCCCTCGCCGCCCGAATGGGTGTGGCGGCGGCCCGGCACGCCCAGTCCTTCGGCTGGGACACGGCGGCTTCCGCGACGGCGGACGTCTACACGGCCGCCGTGCACGAACACCGGCGGCGGGTACGCTCGCACCATGTCTGAGGTACGCGAGCCCGCGAAGCGCGCCGAGCACGGCGGGACCACCGGGTCCGATGAGATCACCGGGACCCCCGGGACCACCGGGCCTGACGAGACCACCGCGATCACCGCGATCACCGGGATCATCGAGCAGACGCTGACCGACGCCGACCTCACCTGGGAGAGCCCCGCTCCCGGTTCGTACGTCGTCACGCTCCCCGGCACCCGTAAGCTGACCACGACCTGCTCCCTGCGCGTCGGCCAGCACTCCCTCTCGGTCAACGCCTTCGTCATCCGTCACCCGGACGAGAACGACGCGGGGGTGCACCGCTGGCTGCTGGAGCGGAATCTGCGCCTGTACGGGGTGGCGTACGCGATCGACCCCCTCGGCGACATCTATCTGACCGGCAGACTTCCCCTCTCCGTGGTCACTCCGGACGGGCTGGACCGCCTGCTGGGGTCGGTGCTCGAAGCGTCGGACGGCGCTTTCAACATGCTGCTGGAGCTGGGTTTCGCGAGCGCGATCCGCAAGGAGTACGCATGGCGGGTGGCGCGCGGCGAGTCGACGCGCAATCTGGACGCGTTCACGAATCTGACCGGGGGCTGAGGGGCCGTACACCGCCGTCCGCCGGATAGGTCCGTCCGATACGGGCGAGGCGCGAGCACGTGCACGAGACCCCCGCACATGCGCTCAGACGGGTGCCTTGGCCGGAGTCCCTGAAGTCCCTGGTGCCTCTGGAGCCTCACCGCCGGCCTCCACGGCCCCCGGCACGTCCACGGCCCCCGGCACGTCCGCGGGACCGGCCACCTCCGAGGGATCCTCCGCCCCCGCCGGATCCACCCCCGCCGGATTCGCCTCCTCCACCGGCAGATTCCGCATCAGCAGCCAGTACCCGAGCCCCGCCACCGTCCCCAGCAGCGCGCACAGCCCCCACAGCCACTCCGCCCCGTACCTGTCGATCACCCCACCGGCGACCAGTGGCGCGATCAGCGTCGCCACCGACCAGGTCATGGTGTACATGCCCTGGTAGCGACCGCGGCCGTGCACGGGGGAGAGCCGTACCACCAGGCCCGTCTGCGTCGGCGCGTTGACGATCTCGGCCAGCGTCCAGACGACGACGGTCAGCGCGTACATCCCGAGCGACCCGGCGAAAGCGGTCAGGCCGAAGCCGTACCCGACCAGCAGCGAGGAGAGGATCAGCAGCCGACGTGGATCGCGGTGCTCGATGTAGCGGGTGACGGGGATCTGGAGGACCACGATCAGTACGCCGTTGAGCGCCATGACCGTGCCGAACTGGGAGGGGGACAGGCCGTCCTCGCCCATCGCCAGCGGCACTCCGGTGTGGCCCTGCATAAAGATCAGCGAGATCAGGAACGACAGTCCGACGACGCCCATGAACCGTCCGTCGCGCAGCACGGTCACCATGCTGACGTCCGGCTCCGCCTCCCCCGGCACGGCGGCCGACCGCTCCGGGCGCGACTCGGGCAGCTTGATGAAGACGAGGATCGCGCAGGCCATCGTCATCACGGCCTCGCCGAGGAACCCCGCGAGATAGCTGTACTCGGCGATGAAGCCCGCCGCCATCGCGGAGATCGCGAACCCCAGGTTGATCGCCCAGTAGTTGAGCGCGAAGGCCCGCACCCGGTCCTCGGGCCGCACGATGTCCGCCATCATCGCCTGGACGGCCGGGCGGGACGCGCTGGTCGCCATGCCGACCAGACAGGCCACGGCCGCGATCGCCGCCGGGTGCTGGACGAAGCCCAGCAAGGCGACGGAGACGGCCGTCCCCGCCTGTGCGATCAGCAGGGTGGGCCGCCGCCCGAGCCGGTCCGTCAGCACGCCGGCGCCGATGGACGCGATGACGCCGCCGAGCCCGTACAGGGAGACGACGAGTCCGGCGTACGCGGCCGAGTACCCCTTCTCGGACGTCAGATAGAGCACCAGAAAGGTCGCGACGAACCCGCCGAGCCGGTTGACGAGTGTGCTCGTCCACAGCCACCAGAACGCGCGTGGGAGACCCGAGACGCTCTCCCGGACAGCGCGGCGCAGACCGGCCGCGCGCGGCCCGGCTATGGACATGCATCCCCCCGGGGACCTCGGCAGATGATCGGTACAGCGGTACGGGCGGCTTCGCCGACGCCCCGGCGATGTAAGTGGCCCTGATGGAAAACGAACGTTACATAGATCGAGGGGCGGGTGGCCAGCCGATTGACGGCGACCGTCAATCGAGACGGCTGCGAGGCCCTGGGGACCCGTCCACTAGGCTCGTACGCATGGCCGACGCACCGTACAAGCTGATCCTCCTCCGCCACGGCGAGAGCGAGTGGAACGCGAAGAATCTGTTCACCGGCTGGGTGGACGTCAACCTCACCGAGAAGGGCGAGAAGGAGGCGGTCCGCGGCGGTGAGCTGCTCAAGGACGCCGGTCTGCTCCCCGACGTGCTCCACACCTCCCTCCAGCGACGCGCCATCCGCACGGCCCAGCTCGCGCTGGACTCCGCGGACCGCCACTGGATCCCCGTCCACCGCTCCTGGCGGCTGAACGAACGGCACTACGGCGCGCTCCAGGGCAAGGACAAGGCCCAGACGCTCGCCGAGTTCGGCGAGGAGCAGTTCATGCTCTGGCGCCGCTCGTACGACACCCCGCCGCCGGCCCTTGAGGACGGCACGGAGTTCTCCCAGAGCGACGACCCCCGCTACGCCACCATCCCGCCGGAGCTGCGCCCGCGCACCGAGTGCCTGAAGGACGTCGTCGTCCGGATGCTGCCGTACTGGTACGACGGCATCGTCCCGGACCTCCTCGCGGGCCGCACGGTCCTCGTCGCCGCCCACGGCAACTCCCTGCGCGCGCTGGTCAAGCACCTCGACGGAGTCTCCGACGAGGCCATCGCGGGCCTGAACATCCCCACCGGCATCCCGCTCTTCTACGAGCTCGACGCCGACTTCAAGCCGCTCAAGCCGGGCGGCACCTACCTCGACCCCGACGCGGCGGCTGCGGCGATCGAGGCCGTGAAGAACCAGGGCAAGAAGAAGTAGTCACCGACACAGTGGGGCCCGTCCGGTCTTTCCCGGACGGGCCCCACTGTGTATATGCGGCGCCGTGAGACGGCCGAGGCGGGCATGGGACGGCCAAGGCGGACACGGCCCGCCGCGCACGCCCAGCGTGGCGGACCGGCTCAGCCCGCTCCGCCCTGCGCGGTGTCAGCCGCAGCAGCCGCCGCACTGGCACGGGGCGCCCGACTGGCAGCCGCAGCCGCAGCCCGAGCCGCAGCCGCAGGCGCCGAGGACGGGCAGGTGCACCACTTCGACGGGGGCGTCCTGCTGTGTTTCCGGGGTGGGGGAATCGGCCATGGGGTTCCTCCTGATAGGCACGAGGCACACGAGCACGAACGACGTGCGGGACATGCCGCCTCTGGCCATTTCATTCCCGGCGCGGCAGGCGCATCAACAGCGCGTGGAGGCACGGCCGACCCCCAAGGGGAGTGTGCCGACCCCCAGGAGGAGCGTTACGCGCTCTCCACCGGCGTCACGGGCTGGAGCTCGTCCGCGTGCTCGCCCGTCACCAGGTACACCACCCGCTTGGCCACCGACACCGCGTGGTCGGCGAAACGCTCGTAGTAACGGCCGAGCAGCGTCACATCGACCGCCGTCTCGATGCCGTGCTTCCAGCGGTCGTCCATCAGGTGCTGGAACAGCGTCCGGTGCAGCAGATCCATCTCGTCGTCGTCCGTCTCCAACTGGAGCGCCAGATCGACGTCCTTGGTGACGATCACCTCCGCGGCCTTCGCCATCAGCCGCTGCGCCAGCTGGCCCATCTCCAGAATCGTCGCCTGCAGATCCCGCGGCACCGGGGACTGGGGGAAGCGGAGGCGGGCCAGCTTGGCCACATGCTGGGCCAGGTCGCCCGAGCGCTCCAGATCCGCGCTCATCCGCAGCGAGGTCACCACGATCCGCAGATCCGTGGCGACCGGCTGCTGCCGGGCCAGCAGGGCGATCGCCCGTGCCTCCAGATCGTGCTGGAGATCGTCGACCTTCTGGTCTGCGGCGATAACACTTTCGGCCAGTTTCAGATCGGCGTCGAGCATGGCCGTCGTGGCGCGCCCGATCGCCGACCCGACCAGCCGGGCCATCTCGACCAGGCCCTCGCCGATCGAGTCCAGTTCCTCGTGGTACGCGTCCCGCATGGAGTTCCCTCTCTCAGTGACCGGGGTCCGGGGTGGGGCTCTCGGACCTCCACGTTCCCACGTTCTTTCGCCAAGGAGTCGCACCCCTCCTTACCAAGTGAACCGGCACTATCCCCTCGGTGAACTCTGAGCGACGAGTCGCCGGGCCGAACCCGTTGGGCCGATACCACCACCTTGACCACGCATAACCTGGATGCATGGACGTGAACGCGGCGGTCGCCGCAGCGGCAGCGATCGCCGGTCTTCTGACCGGGGTCTTCGCCGTGCTGGCGTTCCGCTGGAGCGAGCGGGAACAGCGCAGGCCAACCCGCTCCTCCCTGCACACGGACGCCGCGCTGCCACCCGGCGTCGACACGGTGCTCTCCGTGCTCCGCTCCTCCGCCGTCGTACTCGACGAGAGCGACTCCGTCGTCAAGGCCAGCTCGGCGGCGTATGCGCTCGGTCTGGTACGTGGCGGAAAACTGACGGTTGAACCCATGCTGCACATGGCTCGGGTCACTCGCCGTGACGGCGAGATCCGGCAGGTCGAGCTGGATCTGCCCCGCCGGGGCTCCGGCCGCGGCGAAGCCCTCGCCGTCTCCGCCCGCGCGGCGCCCCTCGGCTCCCGGCTCGTACTCCTGCTCGTCGAGGACCTCACCGAGGCCCGGCGCATCGAGGCGGTACGGCGCGACTTCGTCGCGAACGTCAGCCATGAGCTGAAGACCCCCGTCGGTGCGCTCTCCCTGCTCTCCGAAGCGGTCATGGACGCCTCCGACGACCCCGAGGCGGTCTCCCGCTTCGCCGGTCGCATGCAGATCGAGGCGACCCGGCTCACCAACCTCGTACAGGAGCTGATCGACCTCTCCCGGGTTCAGAACGATCATCCGCTGGCGTACGCCGAGCCGGTGCGCGTGGACGAACTCGTCGCCGAGGCCATCGACCGCTCCCGGCACCCGGCCTCCACCAAGCAGATCACCATGGCCGCCGGGGGCACCGCCGATCTGCACATCTGGGGCAACCGCGGCCAGCTCGCCGCCGCCCTCGGCAATCTCGTCGAGAACGCCGTCAACTACTCCCCGGCCCGTACGCGCGTCGGCATCTCCGCCCGCCGCGTCCCGGCGTCCGGAGGCGGGGGAACCGGAACCCCCGGCCCGTCCGCCGGCTCCGGGGGACTGATCGAGATCGCCGTCACCGACCAGGGGATAGGCATCTCGGAGAAGGACCGCGAGCGGGTCTTCGAACGGTTCTACCGGGTCGACCCCGCCCGCTCCCGCGCCACCGGAGGCACCGGCCTCGGGCTGGCGATCGTCAAGCACGTGGCCGCCTCGCACGGCGGGGAGGTCACGGTGTGGAGCTCCGAGGGTCAGGGCTCCACTTTCACCCTGCGGCTTCCCGAAGCGGGTGCCGTGCGGGACCGTTCCATCACCGGCCCGGAATCAACCACCGGCCTGCTCATCTCCCCGGATCACGCCGACGAGGCCGAAGACCGGCCCTGTGACACCGACCGGCCCGACCACACCGATCCGCACACCGACATCCCAGCCCCGGAGGTCCTTCCGTGACCCGCGTGCTCGTCGTCGAGGATGAGGAATCATTCAGCGACGCCCTGTCCTACATGCTCCGCAAGGAGGGCTTCGAGGTCGCCGTCGCGGCCACGGGGCCCGAGGGGCTCGACGAGTTCGAGCGCAATGGCGCCGACCTCGTCCTCCTCGATCTGATGCTGCCCGGTCTGCCGGGCACCGAGGTCTGCCGCCAGTTGCGCGGCCGGTCGAACGTCCCGGTCATCATGGTGACCGCCAAGGACAGCGAGATCGACAAGGTCGTCGGCCTGGAGATAGGGGCCGACGACTATGTGACCAAGCCCTTCTCCTCCCGTGAGCTGGTCGCCCGCATACGCGCGGTCCTGCGCAGGCGCGGCGAGCCCGAGGAGATCACCCCCGCGGCCCTGGAGGCCGGCCCCGTCCGTATGGACGTGGACCGCCATGTCGTCACCGTCTCGGGCGGCAAGGTCGACCTCCCCCTCAAGGAGTTCGACCTGCTGGAGATGCTGCTGCGCAACGCGGGCCGCGTGCTCACCCGTATGCAACTCATCGACCGGGTCTGGGGCGCGGACTACGTCGGCGACACCAAGACCCTGGACGTCCACGTCAAGCGACTCCGCGCCAAGATCGAGCCGGACCCGGGCGTGCCCCGCTACCTGGTCACGGTCCGCGGCCTGGGCTACAAGTTCGAGCCCTGAGCGGGCCCGGTGAGGCGCGCCTCCGTTCCGACGCCGACGCCGACGCCGACGCTGACGGCGCCTGCCGCGTGCCTCGTCTTCCGGCGGCCGGATCGGCGGCTGGATTCGCCGTAACCGCTTGAGCGGGCCCGGCCGCGCGGGCCCCTGCGCCACGCCGGCACCTGGTACGAGCGGCGGTCCGTAGGGGCTGTACGCACGAGGGCGCCCCACCGGTCTCCGGTGGGGCGCCCTCGTGCGTACAGAAGCGGGTCAGCCGTTGGCCGATGCCGACGACGAGCCCTCGGGGGCGTCGCTGCCGGGGTCGGCCGACTCGCCCTGCTCACCCGGCTGCCCCGAGGGGGAGCCGGACGGGCTCGTCGACGGGCTCGGAGTCGCGGTGGGCGGCGGCGAGGGGATGCTGCTCGGGCCGAAGCCCACGAAGTCGCGGGTCGCGGGAACGATGAACGACTTGATCTTCACATCGCCCGTGTCGCTCAGCCGGAAGACCACTTCCTGCACACCGCCGAGGTTCCTCGTCAGCGCCTCGCCGTTGTCGATCACCGCGGACGCGTTGCCCTTGCCGCCGATCACGATCGAGCCCTCGGCGGGCACGGTGACCGCGCCCGAGCCGCTCGCCGGGCTCAGCTTCACCGTGCCGGCATTGCCGGGCAGCGTGATCGAGGTGAGCGTCTGATCCGTGCGGGCCGCGTTGAAGATCGTCGCGGAGACTACGGCGGGGCCCTTGGCGCCGGTCGTGGGCTGGGTGATCACATTCGAGTTCTGGATGCTGATCGAGTCGACCGTCACCGCCGCGGTGTCCGGCTTGATGCCGAGGGACTGCGCGTTGTTGCCCGCGCCGCACGCGGTGAGGGCGGTGAACGACAGGGCGACGGCGGTCACGGCGAGGGCGCCGCGCCGAAGGCGAGGGGCGCCCCCGGACGGAGTAAGGGGGAGGCTCACGGCGGCGGCATCTCCTTGCACATACGGATCTGGCTGTTGGGCGGTTCTGCTGTTCTGCTGACGTCCCGAGGGCTCTGCCGAGTCCCGCCGGATTCTGCTGTGAGTGGCGCAATAGCGGCCGGGACCGCGTCAGTTCGCGATACCGGCCGGGACAAGCGTCAGTTCTCATCCACAGATTACAGAGCCCCTGCTGAGGGGTCGCACCCGACCCGCCCTTGGATGGGAGGGCTCTCATCCGGCCTCTGTCACGGAGTCGATCCCGCCCCGGTGCGGGTTTTCCGCCCGGCCGCCCGCGCGCCTCTGTTCCGGCCGCCCTTCCCTCGGCTCCTCGCCGGGCCCGGGCCCGATCACCCCCTGCCCTTGAGGGGCCCGAGAGCGCAGGGTGCACCGATGATGGGCCCGAGAGTGCACCGAGTGCACCGAGAGCACCGTGGGAGTCCCGAGTAGGACTTCGGCTCCTCTCCGGCACTCTCTTCCCCGACCGCCCGCCCGCTTCCCCGCGGAGTTTCGAACACGCCGATTCGCACGCCGTTCACATTCCCCGGTGATCAATTCTCCGGGCCGCCTCGCATTCATTGACGGAATGCTTACGGCGCCCGCCGATGATCAATTCGGATTCATCGGAGCCATCCATCCGTACGGGTGACCGACATCCGAACGGAGTAGGGGAAGTTCACCGCCAAGAACCAGGCAAACCGGGACGTTCGGTCACCTCGGAGCGGGTCTTCCGAGGTGTGACGTGTGCGTTTCTGTGCGTCCGCACAGCCGCTCCGACCTGCGAATACCTCGTTCCGCAAGTCGTCCGCAGCACGTCCGTGGCGCTGTTGTCAAGCCCCGAGATATGCCCTGACCTGCGAAAACGCCATTCAGAAGAAGCCGTATCCGTGTTACTCTGGATAGCCACGGAAGGGGTACCTGTCACATGACGTTCAAGGTTGGCGACACCGTGGTCTATCCCCATCACGGGGCCGCGCTGATCGAGGCCATCGAAACTCGCCAGATCAAAGGCGTGGACAAGACCTACTTGGTGCTCAAGGTCGCTCAGGGCGACCTGACGGTTCGTGTGCCGGCGGACAATGCGGAGTTCGTGGGTGTACGCGACGTGGTCGGTCAGGACGGGCTGGACCGGGTCTTCGAGGTGCTCCGCGCACCGTATGCCGAAGAGCCGACGAACTGGTCCCGTCGCTACAAGGCAAATCTCGAAAAGCTCGCCTCCGGCGATGTCATCAAGGTCGCCGAAGTGGTGCGTGACCTGTGGCGTCGTGAGCGGGAGCGTGGGCTCTCCGCAGGTGAGAAGCGGATGCTCGCCAAGGCTCGCCAGATCCTGGTGAGCGAGCTCGCTCTCGCGGAGAACACCAACGAAGACAAGGCCGAGGCTCTGCTCGACGAGGTCCTCGCGTCCTGACACACGAATGCCGCGGTGCCCGCTGGCACGACAGCTGATCGCCTTTGATCGCCGTCCTGTCGCCGGGCGCTGCGGCATGTCCGGCTCTGGCTTGTTTCCCTCCCCGCCGCAGCCTTCCCGCAGAACCACGTAAAATCACTTTTTCTGTTGTCTTTCTGGCAGCCACAGAAATAACGGACACTCCGAGACGCCCGCGTCAGCCGTGTGCATCATGTACGGACAACAGCGCGTCTGAAGCCTGTGGCGTGCCGGGCCCGGGGCGGCTGGCGCAGACCGATAGTCACGGAAGGGTCCGTCAAGGCGTCGCGCCCGGCACGCTGTGGCCATACCCATGTCGGCCGAGGAAACAAACCTGCCGGAGTGCAACCGATGTCAGACGAATCGCTCACGCCCCGCACCGCAGCGGTGATCCCGGCGGCCGGCCGGGGCGTAAGGCTCGGCCCCGGCGCCCCCAAAGCGCTCCGTACGCTGAACGGCACGCCGATGCTCGTCCATGCCGTACGGGCCATGGCCGCCTCCCGCGCGGTCTCCCTCGTCGTGGTGGTCGCCCCGCCCGATGACGCCCCCGGAGTGAAGTCCCTCCTCGCCGATCTGGTGCTGCCGGACCGGACCGATGTCGTAGTCGTCCCCGGCGGCGAGACCCGCCAGGAGTCCGTACGCCTCGGCCTGGACGCGCTCCCCGACGACATCGCCGTCGTCCTCGTCCACGACGCCGCCCGGCCGCTCGTCCCCGTCGACACCGTCGACTCGGTCATCGAGGCGGTATGGGACGGGGCGCCGGCCGTCGTGCCGGCGCTGCCGCTCGCGGACACCGTCAAGGAGGTCGAGCCGGGCGTCAAGGGCGAACCCGAGCCGGTCCTCTCCACCCCGGAGCGCGCCCGGCTGCGCGCCGTGCAGACCCCGCAGGGCTTCGACCGGGCCACCCTGATCCGCGCCCATGACACGATCGCGGCCGACGGCGAGGGCGCGACCGACTGCGCCGGTATGGTCGAGCGGCTCGGAGAACCCGTCGTCGTCGTACCGGGCCACGAAGAGGCGTTCAAGGTGACCCGACCGCTCGACCTCGTACTCGCCGAGGCCGTACTCGCCCGTAGGAGGGCCAACGATGGTTTCTGAGGCCCCCCGGACCGAATCCCCTCGGAGCGACGCTTTCCGGACCGGCATCCCCCGGATCGGCGTCGGGACCGATGTCCACGCCTTCGAGGCGGGCCGCGAGCTGTGGTGCGCGGGCCTGCTGTGGGACGGCGACGGCGACGGCGACGGGCTCGCCGGGCACTCCGACGGCGATGTCGCCGCGCACGCCGCCTGCGACGCGCTCTTCTCCGCCGCGGGCGTCGGCGACCTCGGCGCGCACTTCGGCACCTCCCGGCCCGAGTGGTCCGGCGCGTCCGGCGTCACCCTCCTCGCCGAGGCCGCGCGGATCGTGCGCGCGGAGGGCTTCGAGATCGGGAATGTCGCGATCCAGGTCATCGGCGTACGCCCGAAGATCGGCAAGCGGCGCGACGAGGCCCAGAAGACCCTGGGCGAGGCGGTCGGAGCGCCCGTCTCCGTATCGGGCACGACGACGGACGGGCTCGGGCTGACGGGCCGCGCCGAGGGCCTCGCGGCGATCGCGACGGCCCTCGTGTTCCCCCGGCACGGCTGAAGGCACGGTCGACCGGCCGCCGCGGCCCGGCCGCCGCGACCCGTCCGGCGCGGTGCGCGGCGACCGTCGCGCGCCCGCGCGAGAAATAATCCGCGGGCGTGGCACGGTTCACCGGGCGGGTGCTCGTAACATCCGAAGACCGACCGTTCACTCACCGTGACCCCAGAAAGGCGACACCATGTCTGTCCCGCTCTCGGACGCGCTCAAGGAAGTCCTCGACACCCCCGTCTTCGTGAACATCGCCACCATCCAGCCCGACGGCAGCCCCCAGGTTTCGCCGGTGTGGGTGAAGCGGGACGGCGACGACCTTCTCGTCTCGACCACGGTCGGCCGCCGCAAGGAGCTGAACCTGCGCCGCGACCCGCGGGTGACGGTCCTCGTACAGCCCTTCGACGCCCCGTACACGTACGCCGAGATCCGCGGCGTGGCCGAACTGACCACCGAGGGCGGCCAGGAGCTCATCGACGAACTGTCGCTGAAGTACTCCGGCAAGAAGTACGCCGAGTTCAACCCGGCTGCCGGAGACGACGCCGAGCGCGTGGTCGTCCGGGTCGTCCCGCGCAAGGTCGTCGGCCGCCTCTGAGCACGCCCGCCTCTGAGCACGCCGCGGGACCCCACCGGACCTCGTCCGCACCCGCGTCCCGCGCCCCAAGGGCCGCGCCCGCCTCTCGTACGGGTGCACAAAATCGCGCCCGCGGCCCGCAAGGGTCGCGGGGCAGTGCCACAGGCCCACTACCCTGGTGCCGTGACCATTCGCCTGTACGACACCAGCGCCCGGCAGATCCGTGACTTCGCCCCCCTCACACCGGGCTGCGTCTCGATCTACCTGTGCGGCGCCACCGTGCAGGCCCCCCCGCACATCGGGCACATCAGGTCGGGGCTCAACTTCGACATCATGCGCCGCTGGTTCGAGTACCGCGGCTACGACGTCACGTTCATCCGCAATGTGACCGACATCGACGACAAGATCATCCACAAGTCGGCGGAGCAGAACCGCCCGTGGTGGTCCATCGGTTACGAGAACGAGCGCGCGTTCAACGACGGTTACGAGGCGCTGGGCTGCCTGCCGCCCAGCTATGAACCGCGCGCCACCGGCCACGTCACCGAGATGATCGAGATGATGCGCGGCCTCATCGAGCGCGGCCACGCCTACGCGGCCGACGGGAACGTCTACTTCGACGTCAGGTCCTTCCCCGGCTATCTCCAGCTCTCCAACCAGGACCTGGACGAGCTGCGCCAGCCGTCCGGCGACGGCGAGACCGGCAAGCGCGACCCCCGCGACTTCGCCATGTGGAAGGCGGCCAAGCCCGGCGAGCCCGACTGGGAGACCCCGTGGGGCCGCGGGCGTCCGGGCTGGCACCTGGAGTGCTCGGCCATGGCGCACAAGTACCTGGGCTCCGAGTTCGACATCCACGGCGGCGGCCTCGACCTCGTCTTCCCGCACCACGAGAACGAGATCGCGCAGGCCAAGGCGTACGGCGACGAGTTCGCCCGCTACTGGGTGCACAACGCCTGGGTCACCCTGAGCGGCGAGAAGATGTCCAAGTCGCTCGGCAACTCCGTCCTCGTCTCGGTGATGGTCAAGCACTGGCGTCCCATCGTCCTCCGCTACTACCTCGGCACGCCCCACTACCGTTCGATGATCGAGTACAGCGACGAGGCCCTGCGCGAGGCCGAGTCCGCGTTCGCGCGCATCGAGGGCTTCATGCAGCGCGTCTGCGAGAAGGCCGGGGGACAGGTCGAGGCGTCGCCCGACGTGCCGCCCGCGTTCGCGGAGGCCATGGACGACGATCTCGGCGTGCCCCAGGCGCTCGCGGTCATCCACACCACGGTCCGCCAGGGCAACTCCGCCCTGGCCGCCGACGACAAGGAAGCCGCCGTCGCCCGCCTCGCCGAGGTGCGTGCGATGCTCGGTGTGCTGGGGCTCGACCCGTACGACCCGCACTGGGCCGGCGGCGCCGACCGGCCCGACGATCTGCACGGCGCCGTCGACACCCTCGTACGGCTGGTGCTCCAGCAGCGCGAGGCGGCCCGCGGCCGCAAGGACTGGGCCACGGCGGACGCGATCCGTGACCAGCTCCAGCAGTCCGGCCTCGTCGTCGAGGACGGCCCGGACGGCCCGCGGTGGGCGATCGGTCCCCGCTGACAGACCAGGTGAGTGTGGCGCCCGACCCCTCGGGCGGCACACTTGTGCACAGACGCGCACCACTTGTGCACTACGCATACGAGGATTCAGGAAGTAGTCATGGCCGGGAACAGCCAGCGCAGAAACCGCCGCACGTCCAACAAGAAGGGCGCGCAGATGGGCAGCGGTGGCCAGCGACGCCGCGGTCTCGAGGGCAAGGGCCCGACCCCGCCCGCGTCCGCTCGTAAGGGACACGTCAAGAACCGCATCGCCAACGCCAAGGCCAAGCAGTCCGCCCGCCGCCCGGTCGCCCGGCGCGGCGGCAAGGGCACGTCCGAGATGGTCGTCGGCCGCAACCCGGTCTTCGAGGCGCTGCGCGACGGAGTGCCCGCCACCACGCTCTACGTCCAGCAGTTCATCGACAACGACGAGCGCGTCCGCGAGGCGATCCAGCTCGCGACCGGCCGCGGCGGCCTCCACATCATGGAGGCCCCGCGCCCCGAGCTGGACCGGATGACGAACGGGCTCAACCACCAGGGGCTCGTCCTCCAGGTCCCGCCGTACGAGTACGCGCACCCCGACGACCTCACGGCGACCGCCCTCGACCACGGCGAGGACCCCCTGATCGTCGCCCTCGACGGTGTGACCGACCCCCGTAACCTGGGCGCGGTCGTCCGGTCCGTCTCCGCGTTCGGCGGCCACGGCGTCGTCGTCCCCGAGCGCCGGGCCGCCGGTATGACGGCGGGCGCGTGGAAGACCTCCGCGGGCACCGCGGCCCGTACGCCGGTGGCGCGCGCGACCAATCTGACCCGCGCGCTGGAGTCGTACCAGAAGGCCGGTCTGGCCGTCGTCGGACTCTCGGCGGACGGGGATCTGGAGGTCGGCGACCTCGAAGCGCTCGACGGTCCGGTCGTCATCGTGGTCGGCAGCGAGGGCAAGGGCCTGTCCCGGCTCGTCGGCGAGACCTGCGACTTCCTCGTACGCATTCCGATGCCGGGCGGCGCGGAGTCGCTGAACGCGGGGGTCGCGGCGGGCGTCGTGCTGTACGAGGCGGCCAGGCGGCGTTCCTGACCGTGGCAGGGCCAGGTGCCTCGCGGCGCTCGGCTGGTGTTCTGCGGCGCCCGGCCTTCGTCCCGGCGCTCTCCGATTGTCGTACGGTCGCTCGTCGGCCTTCGTGCCGTCGCCGGGCGCGGGGTCGCCCCGCTGCCCGGCGCGCCGTGCTTGCACTGATCGGAACAGTGACTTCCGGGCCTCTCACCAGGGCTTGACGGGTCTCGGACAGATAGGGCGCGTCAGGGCAGTGTCCTAACTCGATGTCACTCGGTTAGATGAGTGTGGACACCAGAACGCCCCGGTCCGGGTTCGATGATCAGCCTGCGCTGAGCATGGTCAAGGTGCACTGTGACCCCGCGCAGGTCATCGTGAACCACGCCAGCTTCCGGGTGCGGCTCGCGCCGAGCCCGAGCCCGCGCCCCGTACGAGCCGGGGCGGACACCGCCCGTGTTCCCGCCGCGGGCCGACGGCGCGCGCCCGTCGTCTGGACCGGCAGGTCCGCGCCCGGTGACGCCGGAGCGACCGGACTGCTCCAGGCCGTGCGCAACAACACCGCCCTCGCCACCGCCGAGCGGGAGTACGCCTCCGGCTACGGCGGCGGTTACGACGGCGCCGGTACGACCCAGGTCATCCCGCGTGTCGGGCTCTCCGACGACACCGAGCCGACGCCCGGTGTCACGACCGCGCCACCCGACGGCCATGACCGCCCGCTGCTGCCGCCGATAAGGCAGGCCGTCGGCGCGTACGACACCACGTACGACACCGCCGCGTACGACACCTCCTCGTACGGCCCCGGACACGACACCCTCGCGTCCGGCTCCGGGCACGGCTCCCGGAACAGCGGCTCCGGCCACGGCCCTTCGTACGGACCTTCGTACGGCCCTTCGTACGGACACGAGCCTTATGGGGACGAGCTGGAGGACACCGTCACCACGGCCGGCCGCCCCCAGCGGCACGGCAACGACGCCGTGCGGCACGCCTATTACCCCGGCCGCCGGATGAACCTGGGCGTGGTGCTGCTGCCGCTGCGGGTGTTCCTCGGCTTCATCTCGATCTACGCGGGCATGGGCAAGCTCTGCGACCCCGTCTACTTCGACGGCGGCGAGCGCGGCTCCATGGTGAAGTGGCTCAACTCCCTGAGCCCGTGGGCCCTCGCCGAGCCGCTGCGCGACTTCGCGCTCTCCCACCCGGTGGGCGCGGGCCTCACGGTCGCCTTCCTCCAGGTCGTCGTGGGCGTGCTGACCGTCCTCGGTCTGTGGCAGCGGGTCGCCGCGAGCATCGGCGCGCTGCTGTCGGCCGCGCTGATCGTCACGGTGAGCTGGCGGACGGTTCCCGCGTACGACGCGCCCGACATCATCTATCTGGCCGCCTGGTCACCGCTGATCATCGCGGGCGCTCCCGTCTACTCCGTCGACGGGCGCCTCGCGAGCGAGGCATGGCGCAAGCTCGGTCCGCGTTCGCAGCTCTGGCAGCTGCGGCAGCGGGTCCTGCGGCGCGGCGCCCTGGTCGCCACGGTCGTGGTCGGGATGACGCTGCTTCTCGGCTCGGTGCTCGGCGGGGCCGTACGCTCATCGGACATGGTCACCGTGCCCGGCCCGAACCAGGACCCGACCAACCACCTCCCCGGCTCGGCGCTGACACAGGACCGGCCGACCGGCGGCCGTACCTCCTCCGGCCCGAGCGGCGCCGAAGACCGGCCCACACCGTCCGCGAGCCGCACCGACACCCCCGAGAAGAAGAAGTCCACGCCGTCGGCGGGCACGGTCCGCGAGAGCGGCCGGATCGGCGACAGTCCGCGCGAGAGTCAGACGCGGGGCACGAACGGCGGCAGCACTCCGGACCGTTCCACCCCCGCGGGCCGGCCGTCCAGCAGCTCGGGCCCGTCGTCCAGCGGCGGCACCGGCGGCAGCGGCGCCGGCCCCTCGAACGCGAACAGCACGGGGACCGGCACCGGCAGCGGGGGCAGCGGCGGCTCCGACCAGGGCAACGGCACGAGCGGCGCGCGGGTGATCGGCGGCCTGCTGGGCTGACGCGGCCGACGCGGCCGAACGGAAGGGGCGGTCACAGCGGTGACCGCCCCTTTTCGTGTGCACGTTTTCGTATGCGCGCTCGGGGCGTTCCGCCCTGACCGCGCGTCCCGTTCCCGTACGGCCGCCTCGTTTCCGTAAGGCGACGACGCTAACCGGCCTGTGCGGCAAGCTCCTTCGCGGCCTCCGTCAGGTCCTTCGCGGTGTCGATGGCGCGCCAGTACGCGCCCTGCGGCAGCGGGAAGCCCGCCAGGCGGCGCTCACGCGCGAGACCGGGGAACGTGGTGCGCTCATGGTCGCCCTGGTCCGGCAGCAGGTCGCTGAAGGCCGCGGAGAAGACGTACACCCCGGCGTTGATGAGATACGGCGACGGCGGGGACTCGATGAAGTCCGTGATGTGGCCGAAGGCGTCCGTCTCGACGGCGCCCCAGGGAATCCGGGGCCGGGCCAGTGCGAGGGTGGCGGTGGCGGCGCGCTCGGTGTGGAAAGCGGCCATGTCGCGCAGCGAGAACCGGGTCCAGATGTCGCCGTTGGTGGCGTACCAGGGCTGGTCCGGGTGGGGCAGCCGGGCGGCGGCGTACTTGAGGCCCCCGCCCCGGCCGAGCGGCTCCGTCTCGACGACGGTGGTGATGCTCAGCGGCAGATCGGCGGTCTTCAGCCATGTCTGGAGGACTTCGGCGAGATGGCCGCAGGAGACGACGACATCGGTCACGCCCTCCGAGGCCAGCCAGGAAAGCTGATGGCCGATGATCGGGGTCCCGGTTCCCGGGATCTCGACCATCGGCTTCGGGCGGTCGTCGGTGTAGGGGCGCAGCCTCGACCCCTGGCCGCCGGCCAGGACCACGGCCTGCGTCGGATACGTGGGCGTTTGCATACCGTGAACGATATGCGGCACGGGGGCGGGCGGCGGAGAGCCGTCCAGGGGGTCCGCGTCAGCTCCCCTGGGCCCGCTGGGCGACCCCGGAGGCGAAGGAGGTGTCGCAGACGGGCTTGGAGTACGTCTGCGCGCGGGTGGGCCCGAGACGGTCGACGGCGGCGCGGCCGATGGCGCGGGCGATCGACATGCAGTGCTCCGCGAGCGACGGCCGCGCCTCCACCTCGCGCTGGAGGCTGGTGAGCACGGTGCCCGGGTCCTTCTCCTGGAGTTCGGCGACGAGCCGGTCGCGCAGGACGTCCTGCGGGGCGCGTGAGGCGGCGCGTACGGAGACGTTCTGGGACGAGGCGGAGAGCAGCTGCGACTCGGAGGTCTGTCCTGCCCACGGGACCGCGGTGACCGCGAGGGTTCCGGAGAGCACCAGGACGACGGGCAGAACGAGGGCGAGAGAGCGGCCGATTCGGCGGGCTGAGTGGGTCACGCGAGCGAGCGTAGCGGTCGGTGATGATTTGGAGACATTTAGTCACCCCGTCGGGGGATGGTTCTAAAAACCCTTTCGAATCGGGTGTTGACGAGGGGTGGCGAAATGCCGGATGTGTTGGGTTGTCCATCGACTTGTGCCGACCCGGCGCGGGGGTGGTGGTGAACGGGGTTCGGCGGTGACATGGGGGCGGCCGTGAACGGGGGCGGCGGTGAACGGGGGCGGCGGTGAACGGGGGCGGCGGTGAACGGGGGCGGCGGTGCGCGAGGGTGCCGGTGGCACGGGGTTCGGCGGTGCCACCGGGTTCTGCGTCGCGTGCGTGGGCCGGACGCGCAGTGGCCCCGCGATGTCGCTCGCGGGGCCACTTCTGTCGCGTACCGCTGCCGTACCGCCGTGACGTAGGGGCCGTGTCGAGGCGCGTGGCGTCCTGCGGCCCTGCTCTTCGTCGGTGTCGCGCGGCTCCGCGGCGGTGTGGGTCAGTCGGTGAGGCGCTCGCCCGTCGAGGTCGAGAACACGTGGATCTCACCCGGGCGCGGCACGACGTGCAGTTCGGCGCCCTTCTCCGGCACGGACCGGCCGCCGACCCGGACGACCAGGTCCTTGGCCTCGCCGCCGACGTGAGCGGTTCCGTACACGAAGCCGTCGGAGCCGAGCTCCTCCACCACGTTCACGGAGACGGCGAGCCCGGCGGGCGCGTCCTGGGTGTCCTTGCTCAGGGACTTGGCGACCGCGCCGCCCAGTTCGACTACGTCGAAGTGCTCGGGGCGGACGCCGACGGTGACGGTGGTGTCGCCCCGGTTGGCGGCGGCGGCCAGGGCGTCACGGGAGACCGGGACGACGCTGTTGCCGAACTTCACACCGCCGTCGGTGATCGGGACCTCCACGAGGTTCATCGCGGGGGAGCCGATGAAGCCGGCGACGAAGAGGTTCGCGGGCTGGTCGTACATGTTGCGCGGTGTGTCGACCTGCTGGAGCAGCCCATCCTTGAGCACGGCCACCCGGTCGCCCATGGTCAGGGCCTCGGTCTGGTCGTGGGTGACGTACACCGTGGTGATGCCGAGGCGGCGCTGGAGGGAGGCGATCTGCGTACGGGTGGAGACACGCAGCTTGGCATCCAGGTTCGACAGCGGCTCGTCCATCAGGAACACCTGCGGCTCCCGCACGATGGCCCGCCCCATCGCCACGCGCTGCCGCTGACCGCCGGAGAGTGCCTTGGGCTTGCGCCCCAGGTACTCGGTGAGGTCGAGGATCTTCGCGGCTTCCTCGACCTTTGCGCGGATCTCGCTCTTGTTGACCCCGGCGATCTTGAGCGCGAAGCCCATGTTGTCGGCGACGGTCATGTGCGGGTACAGCGCGTAGTTCTGGAACACCATCGCGATGTCCCGGTCCTTGGGCGGCAGATGGGTGACGTCGCGGTCGCCGATGCGGATGGCTCCGCCGTTGACGTCCTCAAGCCCCGCGAGCATGCGGAGCGAGGTGGACTTCCCGCATCCGGAGGGTCCGACGAGTACGAGGAACTCGCCGTCCTCGATGGCGATCTCCAGCTGGTCGACAGCGGGCTTGGTGGCGCCCGGATAGAGGCGCGTCGCCTTGTCGAACGTGACTGTGGCCATGGTGATGTGTCCCTTCACCGGCAGGAACGTGCCGGACGATCCGAGTAAAGGAGTGGTGTAGTCCACCTGAGTGAACCGTGGGTGACGTTACCTGGCGTTTTCGCTTCTGTCAGTATCCGGACGGGAACGAAAAATCTGGGCGGGGGCGGGGTGGGGGGTTGGTTACACTGCTACGGCTGCCTCCTTAGCTCAGCTGGCCAGAGCAACGCACTTGTAATGCGTAGGTCGTCGGTTCGAATCCGACAGGGGGCTCTAGCTTCTCCGCTGGTCACAGGCCAGTTGATCAGTGTCCGCCCGGGGGTGCTCGGGCGGGCGGTACGCATTTTGTACACACCACTTCGATCACTCTTCCTTGGTGAGTAGCGCACTCAGCTTGGCGAGTGCGGTCGATCGGCCGATGTCGAGCGCGTCCGCGACCTCATCGAGACGATCCGGGAACAGGTGGCCGTAGACGTCGAGGGTCATGGCCGCGGACTTGTGCCCAAGCATGAGCTGTACGACCTTCACGTCCGCGCCGGCCGCGATGGCGAGCGAGGCGGCCGTGTGCCGGAGCTTGTGCGGAGTGATGCCCAGCTCCGCCAGACCGGCCGCCTTGACCGCCTTGTCGAAGTACCGGGTCCGGAAGTTCGCGTACCGCAGCGGTCCGCCCTCGGGCGCGGTGAACACCAGTGCATCCGGCTTCCTGCCGGTCGTCAGCTCCCGCAGATCCTCCGCGAACGACCGGGGGAGCGGCACGGAGCGCTTCTCGTGGTTCTTCACCGGACCGAGGGCGAGCACCCCCTTGACGTCCGTGTAGTTCTGGACGATCCGGATGCGGCGGGTGTCGACGCTCAGTCGGCCGGCCTTGATGGCGGACGCCTCAGCCCAGCGGATGCCGCAGTACCCGAGGACGAGCACCAGGCGCCGGTAGTCCCCCGCCGCATCGGCGAGGCGCTCCAGCTGCTCGTGCGTGAGATACACGTGCTCGTCATCGTCCGTCGACCGGGGCAGATCATGACCGCGCGCGGGACTGGCCGCTATCCGGTTGGACTGCACCGCCCGCTTCATGACCATCGAGAACACCCGGTACGTCTTGGTGATCCGCGCCGGTCCGAGGGGCTTCCCGCGCTTCCCCGGCTTCACCACGAGGTCATCGACCCAGTCCGAGACGTCCTGCCACTGGATCGCCCCGACCGGCCAGTCACCCCATCGCGGGATGACGTAGTTGTCGAGCAGCTCCCGGTAGTCGTGCCGGGTGGTCCGGCCCTGCTTCCGCAGCGACTTGAACCACTCCTCGGCGACCACCTTGAACGCGGCCTTGGCCGACTGCGGATCGCGGTACGAGCCCTTGTCGAACCGCGCGGTGATCGCGTCCTTCTCCGCCTCGGCCTGGGGAAGCTTCTGGAACGTCGCGGCCTTGCCCTTGTTGTCCGGGCCGTACCAGCGCACCCGCCAACGGCCCGGGGGCTGGCGCTTGCTGCCCTTCCGCTTCGCTTCCTGCCACTTCTCCATCGCGGCCTGATAGTCCGCGTGAGTGGCCCGGTCCTCGATCCAGACGCGCGCCATCAGTCGTCTTCCTTCGGTTTCGGGCGTACGAGGATCGAGCCGTCTTCCTGCTGCTCCGCGTCGTAGCCAGCCGCTTCGAGCAGGGGTCCCATCGGGACGGACCGGGTGAACGGTCCAGGCTCGCCACCCTCGCGCTCGTACTGCTCTGCGATCAGGTCTTGGACCTTCGCACGGTCCTCGTCTTCCCACTCGACGAGCCAGTGCGGGCGGCCGTAGAGGCGGTACTCCATCGTCGCCTGATAGAGCCTCCTGCCCGAGGAAATGCCGCTCTCACCCTCCTGCCTGGTCGGCAGTTTGAGGGGGCCGCCGCCCTCCATCCAGTGCCATGCGCTGGATGCCGAAACCGGGGTACTGCCGGTGATCTCGACCTGAGCGTCCGGCTCCACGTCTACGGGGAGCAGAAGCGCGGAAGGGCTGACTCCGAGCGCCACGGCCAAGGCCACGAGGTCATCAGAGTTCACCATCCGCTCGCCTTTCTCCATCCGTGTGATTCCGGATGCCGGAATCGGGCGACCGGCGCGCTCAAGGGCTGCTGAGAGCTGCCGAGTCGTGAGTTCCTGCCGCCTGCGCAGGCGGGCGATATTGCGGGCAACGGTCATTCCGGTGGGGCCCGCAGCGATCGCGCGGCGACCCTTCTGCTCTGTCATGGGGATCAGCGTACGCAACAAGGATCTCCTTGTTGTTCGACTGAGTTCGTCTAGTATCGGGGTCATGGGTGCAGCATAGGACCATGTGGTGCTAACGTGCAACGTATGTTCCGAGAAAGGTTGGCCAGGATGGAAGCCAGTAAGGCAAAGGGCGTGCGCGAGGAACTGCTATCGCCTGCACGAGTCTGTGAGGAATACCCGATCTTCACCCCGGCCGCTCTGGCGGACCGGCGTTGGCGCGGTGACGGGCCGGACTACATCAAGACCGCGCCCGGTCGGTCCGGACGCGTCTACTACCGGCGCAGTGCGATCGAGAAGTGGCTCGACGCCCGCACCGTGCAGACCGGGGCCGCTGCGTGATGACCGACAACGAAAGCGCCCCCGGCCTGCTGGCACAGGCTCCGGGGGCAAACGACCAGCTAGCGGGCGGGTCACCCGACATCGTGCCACACGGCGCCCGCTGGGGGAACGCGCTCCGCGACGCGACCGAGGCCGTACGCCGAGGGCTTCCCGTCTTCCCGATCGGGCGGACGAAGATGCCGGCCATCCGCTCGCCGCACCGGGACGACCCTCGGGGCACCCCGAAGTGCCGCGGCGAGTGCGGTCGTCCCGGGCACGGCGTCCATGACGCCACCCTCGACTCGGCTCGGCTCGCTGAGCTGTTCGCCGCTGCTCCCCACGCGACCGGGTACGGCATCGCGTGCGGTCGCGGTGACCGGCCGCTCCTCGGGGTCGACCTGGACCGGAAGAACGGCGTCGACGGCGTCGAGTCGCTGGCTCGGCTCGCTGCCGAGAACGGGTTCACCGTGCCCGAGACCGTGGTCATCGCGACCCCGTCGGGGGGCCTGCACCTGTGGCTCACCGGCCCGGCCGCCGCCGCTGTGCAGAACAGCGCGGGCAAGCTCGGGCCTGGGATCGACGTCCGCGGCTACGGCGGATATCTCGTGGGTCCGGGGTCGTGGACGGCGAAGGGCGTGTACGCGGTCGCGGAGATGCGACCGGTCGCGGCAGCTCCCCAGGGCCTCATCAACCTGATGATCAACAAGCCCAGGCCCGTACCCGAGCGCAGACCCGTACAGATGCCCGTACGACGGCGGTCCGCAGTCCTCACCGGGCTGATCAAGTGCGTCCTCACGTCCTCCGAGGGCGAGCTGAACAACCGCCTCTACTGGGCTGCCTGCCGGGCCTTTGAGACCGGAGTCGACCCGCTCGCCGTGACCAACGCCCTGGTCGATGCCGCTGTTGCGGCCGGCCATCCGGAGTCCTCGGCCGCGCGCACGGTCGCCAGCGCCCGCAACGCACCCTCAAGGAACCGCTCGTGACCGAACGCGATGACGAGATCAACAAGAAGGCCAAGGAAATCCTCGAAGCGAACGGGATGAGCGACGAGAGCAAGGGCCGCGGCCCGTCGCAGGCATCGCAGCTCGTTGCCATCGCCCGGGAGCGGTACGACCTGTTCATGTCCGAGGACGGGCGCCCGTACGGCGTCAAACACGACGGGCCGAACATCGCCCGTCCGCTCAAGGGTGAGTCCGGGCTGCGCTCCGAGCTGTCTCTCCTCTACACCGACGCGAACGGCGGCAACGCTCCGTCTCAGTCGGCCCTCACAGACGCCGTGTTGGTCCTTCGGGGCGTGGCGATGACCGCGGAGCAGCGTGTGCCGCAGCTACGCGTAGCGCGCCACGGCGAGTCCATCGTGATTGACCTCGGAACGTCAGACGGCCGCTGCGTCATCGTCGGTCCGGACGGATGGCATCGAGCTGCACGCTCGCCGGTCCTCTTCCGCCGGTCCGGCGCGATGAAGCCGCTGCCCGAACCGCTCGCTGACGGCGATGGTCTGGCCAAGCTGCGGGACCTGGTCAACACCACCGACGAGGGGTTCCGGCTGCTCGTTGCGTGGCTGGTCTCGACGTTCATCCCGGATCTGCCACACCCGATCCTCACGTTCCGGGGCGAGCAGGGCACCGGGAAGTCGTACGCGGCGAAGATGGTGATCGGGATCATCGACCCGTCCGGCGCGCCGAAGCGGACCGCGCCCCGCGACATCAAGTCGTGGTCGGTGCAGGCGTTCAACTCCTGGGCCTTGTGCCTGGACAACGTGTCGATCATTCCGGACTGGCTGTCGGATGCTCTGTGCCGGGCGGTGACCGGTGACGGCATCGTCGACCGGGCTCTCTACAGCGATGACGATGTCGTCGTTCTGGAGTTCCGGCGTGTGCTCGCCATGACGACGATCGACGCGGGCGCGCTCGCTGGTGACCTTGCCGAGCGGCTGCTGACGATCGAGCTGAACCTGATCCCGGACCACAAGCGGCGCGAGGAAGCCGAACTCGACGCGGCCTATGCCGAGGCACACGCGTCGGTCCTGGCCTCTCTCTTCGAGTTGCTCGCCCAGGTCCTCAAGGTTCTGCCCGACATCGTCCTGACGGAGCGGCCGAGGATGGCGGACTTCGCCCGGGTCCTGGCCGCGGTCGACCAGGTGCAGGGCTGGGACACCCTCGACTCGTACAAGGCGTCCGCGCGCGATGCCGTTGCCGATGTCCTCGACGGCGAGCCGTTCGCGCAAGCCGTCGTCGCCCTGGTCGACGCGGCCGGGCCGGACGGCGTCACGGTGACCGCGCAAGAACTTCTTGACGCGGTGGCCGCGCCCGAGCGGCTGCCGAAGAAGTGGCCGAAGGATTCGACCCGGGCGGGCGGGGCGTTGAAGCGGCTCGCCCCGGCGCTGCGGACGATCGGGATCAACGTCGATGACACCCAGCGGCAGCCCAAGGGCAACCGGTCGCGCCTCTACCAACTCACGACATCCGAGAGTAGGCGCAAAACAGCACCCGCAGCCCCCACAGCACCCGCTACCGGGTCTGACCTGCAACAACGTGCGGGTGCTGTGACAAACGCCAGCACCCGCAACGGCGGTCCCAGCACCCGCAGAGCGCCCGGCGCGGGTGCTGCGGGTGCTAGGGCGGGTGCTGAGAATTCCACAGCACCCGCAGCGGACACTCTGCCTGACCTGGGAGAACACACCCCTGCGGGCGCTACGGGCGGTGCGGGTGCTGATTCGCACCAACTCTCGGATCCGGCTACCCCCTTGTGCGCTGTCTGCGGCTTCCCGATGGCGCTCATCGAGCCCGGACAGACCACCCACCCCACCTGTTGATCACATCCATGGAAAGGAAGAACATGGCACGCATCTCCGCTTCCCAAAGCGGCATCCTCGGCAAAGCACTCGACCAGATCCCCAAGTTCCGAGCACTCGAAAAAGCCGAGACGGCGATCAAGCAGCGGCAGAGTGAACTGAGGTCTCCCACTGCGCCGGCCCCAGACCTAGGAATGGATGCCCTCACTGCCCTTCTGGACGGCTCCCCTATCCCGACCGACCTTGGTCGACGCGCGTGGGAAGACACGCAGCGATCCGAGTTCGTCAAAGCCGAGCTCCAGATCTTGATCGGTATGGAGAACCGCTTGCCGAACCTGAAGGAGAACGCCCTCTACGAGGGCGCCCCGCGGACTTTCCCCGTGCTACGGGCAGCACTGGACGAACTGGTCGCCGAGGCGCGACCCATGGCGGAAATCCTCCGCAGCGTCCACGACGCGGACAGCGCCATCGAAGCAGGCCCCAAAGGTGTGGCCGCTTGGTCAGGGTTCGGCAAGCTCGTACAGCGCTACCGCGAACTGCGCCTTGCCCAAGACGTGATGACCCGCGCGGCGGCCGGCCGCGACACCATCGACTCGCGAGACGGAGGCACCGGCGGAATCCTGCTGAGCGGAGTGATTCCCGTCTGGTCGGAGATCGCCAACGTCACCGAAGTGTGGCCCGAGTACTGGCCCGCACGTCGAGACGGCGAGAACGTCCCGCCTCCCTGGCCAATCAAGTACGCCCACCGGCCGTTCGAGATCGAGCACAACCGCGAATGGCTTCTCTGGCTTCTGAACGCCCCTGGCGTCCGCCTCTGGGTACCCACCGTCAACGAACTTGCGGACGCGTTCCACCAGCAGCGTGCGGACGCTGCGGACCGGCGCGGGAAAGCGCCGAAAGACCGCAAGCGCGAGCCGCTGCGGAGCAAGCCCGAGTTCCTGGTCTCGCACGAAGGAACCGTGCGGGAGCCCGGACAGGGGACGGCGCTCCTCACTGCGCTCAGCGACCTGAACGCCAACCAGAACGGAGAGGACTAGATCATGAGCAGCCGCGAGAAGAACACCGGTCTCCAAAAAGGAGCCGCGCTGTACCACCAACTGTTCGGGAAGCCGGTCGACGCCTCGGTAGCAGCCGAGTTCGAGGCCATGAAGGACACCCCGATGAACAGGAGCAGGCTCGCGTACATCGTGAACGGCGGCGGCGACCGCGGCCGGGCCGCGGCGGAAAAGCTGGGGGAGTGGGAGGGGAACGGCCGGCCGCCCGCGGCCTGAACTACGGCTCCATAGACCACTGCGCCCCACCATCCTCCGGGAAGGCGGGGCGCAGTGCTGTAACGCTTTTACGTCTCTGACCTGCAATGACGCGAGTCCCGGCGACACGCCGAAGCGACAGACGCCCATCTCCCCGAACCAGGGTCAAAACACCCCGGAACAGGCACGAAAAGGCCCCTGCGGGCGCTCCACAAGCCCCAGAGCCCAGATTCCCCAGACCCGTACAAAGCCAGAGCCGCAGCTCCTCCCGGGGCTCGGACGGGTACCCGGGGGGAGACCCGGGCCACCCCTGGGAGAACGCTGAACAGGTCGTCCTCCTGGGAAGACGACCTGTTCGGGCGGGGGCCGGGCGGAGATCGAAACCTGAAATCAGTGCTGGTCACAGACAGGTTGGCCCGGTGTCGGTGCCGAAACCGGTTTCGGTCCGGCCCGATACCGCGCCCCCGTGCCGATACCGGCCCTCGGGCTACTGCTCGATGTCGTCCTTGGCCTCGGGGATGTCGGCGAGGCGTACGCCCTTGGCTCCGCCGCAGCATTCGCGGAGGGTGATCTGTCGGGTGGGGACCTTGTGGGGCTTGAGCGCGGCGGCGAGAGCTGCGGACCGGGCGGCCTGGTCGGCGTCGAGCCACGGGCCGTACAGCTCTGCCCGGTACGCGGCCAGGGCCTCCACCAAGCGATGGGAGTGGACGGCGTCGGCACCCTCGGGCCAGATGTCCCGCAGATGGTCGACCACGGTGGACGTGTCGATGTCCTCCACCAGATGCCCGGCCGCCTCGCCGGTGAGGGTTCCGGCCGCGGTGCGCAGGGCGAGCGCGCGCTTGCCGATGGTCTCGGCCTCGGTCTGCCGGATGAACGCCGCGCGGACGGTGGTGCCGTCCCGGCCTCGGGCGAGGATCCCGGTTCCCTGCTCGTCTACGGAGATGTCCGTGGCCCGGAGCCCCCGGTCATACGCCCCGGTGCCCAGCACGTTGTTGTTGGCGCGCCAGTCCATGACCGCGAGGCACAGGCGGGTTCCGACGGAGCTGGAGACGGAGGTGGGGAGCGACGGCGCGTCGGGGTTCTGGGTGAGGAGGATGAGGATGATCCCGTACGCCCGGCCCTTCTTGATGAGCTTGGCGCACAGGGCGGCAGCTTCGTCCTTGTAGTCGGCGTTGGTGAACAGTTCCTGCACCTCGTCGACGACGATGACGCGCGGCCCCAGGTTCTGCTCCGGGTACTTCTCCGCGAGCTGGCGGGTCACGCGCCGGCCCTCGGGAACCTCGCTCGCGGGCAGGGACTTGATGAACTTGGCGCGGCGCTGCTGCTCCGCGATCCCGGACCTGAGTCCGGCGAGGGTGGCCTCCAGTTCCTCGTCGTCGTCGCCGGACACGTACCGGTGCGCCACGGGCTTGACCGCGTCGAGGTCGCCGGAGCCTTTGAGTTCGTAGATCCACAGTTCGGCGGTCGGATCGAGGGCGACCCCGAGGACGATGGCGAGCGCGCACGACGTCTTCCCGGAGCCGGGGATTCCGCCGACCAGGAGGTTGGAGTACATCAGGGTGATGGTCACGAGGTTGCCGCGCGGGTCGAACCCGTACGGCAGCGGCTCGTACACGTCGGCCTGGCCCTTGTGCATGAGCGGCCACAGTTTCCGCGCGGCCTTGGCCGGGTCGTACTGCGCCACCCACAGGACCAGGCGTCCGGGGTGCGCGGCGCGGTCCGCCTCGGGCCACACGGTCGAGATCGGCCGGCGCATCGCCGCCGCCAGTTCGGCGCGCTTCTCCAGGACCTTGTCCGCGGTCACCCCGGCGGGGAGGTCGACTTCGGCGCGCCATCCGGGCCCGTCGCGCTGGATCTCGGCGGCGAACTCGACACCGGACTTGCCCTTCTTCCCGATGCCGATGGCGGCGAGCGCGTCGAACACCTCCACCGAGGTGAGGGCCCGGAGCGCGTTCACGGCCACGTAGCGGGTGATCACCGGCTTGTCCTCGGTGCGCCCGGCCATGCCGAGCAGCGCGGACACGGCGACGCTCCCGAGGGCGAGTTGCCAGCCGGGCAGCAGCGTGTACGCGGCCGTTCCGGCGAGCACGGTCGGGGTGGCGACGACGGCGGACAGGACCCGTCGGGGCCGGACCCTGCGGGAGTGCTCCCGCGACAGCGCAAGCCACGCCTCCGGGTCGGCATCGACCGCGGCCTTGGCCTCCACCGGGCGTGCTTCGGTGTCCGCGACCCACCGGCCCCAGCGGACCACCAGACGCCCGGCTCCGCGCGGGGACCGGCAGATCAGCCGCCACACGTACAGGGGGGTGCGGATCGCGTGGAACGCCGCGAGATGGGTGGCGTAGGTGAGGGTCCAGCGGATGCCGTCGGCGAACTCCGCGGCGTTCCGGGCCCATGAGGGGACCACGGGCGGAGCGTCGGCGAGATACGTACGGCACCGGCCTACCCACGTTCCGGTGTCCGCGGCGACGTCCGGCCGGTCGACGGGGACGGGCGTACCCGGCCCCTCGGGGATCTCGGGTACGGCCTCCGTTGGTGTACTCGAAGGCGCGGGTACGGCGGGTACGTCGGGTACGGCCTGTACCTGGGGTGTACCCGACGGGTCGGGGGTGTTCTTGAACAGATCGATGACCGAGTCGGTCATGCTGGTGTTCTCCTGTCTCTCTGCTGAGGGTCGGGGTACACGGGGCGGCCGGTGTACCTGTGCCGGGTACGGCCGCCCCGTGGCACAGCTACTTGGTCTTGGCCGCGCGTTCCTCACGCCGACGAGCGCCGTCGAGGATGCGGTCAACGCGCCGTTCGAGGTCGCCCTGGTCGACGCGTCCGCCGTAGGTGCGGTCGTCGGCGATACCGCGCTTGGCCATCCGCGCGATGAGCACCGCGACCTTCAACTTCTCGCCCGCGGTGAGCCTCGGCTCACGCTCGCTCTGGTCTGCCATGGCTGCTGTCTCCATCTCCGGCCCGGACTGTCCGGCCCCACCGCACCCCCACAGGCATGGTCTGAACGCGCCTGTGGGGGACGGAGGGACCGTCAGCCCTTGCCCTTCTGCCAGTCGGCCCACAGGCCCCGGAGCACGAGCACGCAGATGGTGAGCGCCACAGCGGAGATCGCAACGGCGACGGCGGAGAGTGCGAAAGCGACCATGAACACCGACCCGGCCGCGCCGATCGCGAGCCACTTCACCGCGCTGCCGCTGGTCCGTACGGCTTCGGGACGCCCCGAACCGTGCTCACACGACCGCTGGGTCTGGGTGAGCTGCTGCGCTTGAAGCACGGCGGCGATCAACGCCAACTGCTCGCTGTTCCGGGCAGCGTCGACCGCCTCGCGCGCGGCCTTCTCGAACTCGCTCATGCCGA
Organism: Streptomyces sp. NPDC004838; assembly: GCF_053600955.1. Lineage (NCBI taxonomy): Bacteria > Bacillati > Actinomycetota > Actinomycetes > Kitasatosporales > Streptomycetaceae > Streptomyces > Streptomyces sp. NPDC004838. The sequence goes on from NZ_JBSGAW010000028.1 coordinate 113,839, forward strand.
CGCCTCCGGACGCTTCGTGTTCCGAGGTCCTGCGGCAAGCTGCTCGTCGAGCCGGGCGAACACCTTCTTCACGTACGAGGTGCTGCGGGTGGCCAGCCGCGCGGTCTCGGGGACCGAGGTGCCCGTGACCCACGCTGCATGGATGACGTTCGCCGCCGCCTTGGTCGGCAACCGGCCGGTCGTCTCGCCGGTCACCTCATCGTCTTCGCCCCGGGAGGGGAGCACCGGGTGCCACACCTGGCGGTCGCCGCAGATGACCAGCGGTTCCGCCACCGGGGCGGGCAGCTCGGGCCGGGCGGCCGGCTTCTCGACAGCGGTCACCCCCGTCGGGGTGACGGTGGGCACCTCCGGGCGGTCGACCTCAACCTCGATCACCAGTGCGGGGGTGTCCTCGGCGTCCGGGACCAGGTGCTCATGCACCTGTCGCATCAGCGCGGCGAACGCGATCAGAGCAGCCGACGGCGGGACCGCGGCCACGATGTACTCCATCAGCTCGGCACCCGTGCCGACGCCGGCGACGTTGAGGGCGATGGAGCCGAGGGAGCCGACCCCGGCGAGGAGGTAGGCGAACCAGTCCACCCGCCGTCGCAGCGCGGCGCGGAGGATGAGGAGCTCCCCGGCGATGATGAACAGGTCCACCGTGCCCGGCCACGCCCATGCCCGCGCCCCGGTCAGGCCGTTCGCGGCGGCGACGTCGTGGAGGTGCTCGTACGACAGCCAGAACGCCGCGCCGGTGAGCGCGATCGTGACGACCGCGGCCCCGGCCGCGAGCCCGGTCAGGGAGTCGAGGCGCTTCATCGGGACTCACCGCCCTTGGCGTTCTCCTGGTCGAACGCGGCGAGCAGGTCGCGGAGAACCTTTTCGAGGGCGACGGCCGCACCGAGCATGGCCCGCTGGTCGCGGATGTCCGCGCCCTGGTGCTTGGCGAGCGCATCGCGGGCGCAGTCGACGGCGAGATCGAGCGACGGTACCCAACCGGTGCCGGCGTCGCGTACGGGGTCGTGGAGCGGGTGGAAGTCGGTCACCGGGCCACCTCCGCCCCGGCCTTGAGGATCTCGGCGCGCTCGGCGTCGCGCTTCGCGTCGGCTTCCGCGAACCACCGGGCGACCGCCTCGGGGTTCTCGGGCCGGTCGTCCTTGCCGAACTCCTCAGCCTGGTCGCTGAGGGCGTCGAGCATCCCGGCGAACCTGCGGAGACTGGCCGCGAATGCACGGCCCTCGGCCGGGGTCAGCTCAAGAGTCTGAACGTCGGTGTCCACCCAGATCTCCGTCTTCGTACCGAAGATCTCGGGCCCTTCGTTGTGGTGCACCATCGTGGCGCTCAGCGGCATCGCCGCCGCATCCCCAGGCATGGCGTCCGCGTATGGGCGCGGTGCCCACGCTTCCGCCCTCGGCCCCCGGTGCCACCCGGTCTCCCCGTTCTCCGCCTGGTGGTCCATGGCGCACCACGGGGGGCAGCCGTACCGGGTCATCCACTTCGGGCCCCGGTCCGCGGCCGTGACCGAGACGATGCCGAGCTTCATCAGCGCCCCGGTCATGATGTCCGCAAGCGCTTCCGGGGAGATCTTCTCGGCGAGGGTGGGGACCTCAGCCGCGACACGGGCCGCGAACTGCGCCCCGATCGCGGCAGCGCGCCCGAGGGGAATCTGGGTGGCCATGGCCCGGACAGCGGCCGTGAACGCCTCGATCTGGTCCATGTAGGCGAGGGTCTGCGCGGGGGTGAAGAGCTGGCCGCAGCGCTGCGAGTTCAGCGACACGAACCGCTCGCCGGTCTCGGGATGGGTGTACGCCTCGGCGTACAGCAGCTCGGGGGAGGGGAGCTCGAACTCGGGGAGCGCGGTCACGGTGGCGGACACGACGGGGGTGTCCGTGGCCGTGGACACCCCCGGCTCGCCCGCCTGGTGAGCGGCCCGGACGAATGCACGCACGGACTCCAGCGGGTTCGGCTGGCTCGGCATCGCGTCGAGTAGCGGCCTTTCGGGGGAGGGTTCGGTGTCGAGGGCACCGAGGCGGATCGGGGCCCCGGACGGCCTTGTGATGGACGGTACGGTGGTCATGGGTTCGGACTCCTTGCACGAGGGGTCCGGCCATAGGCCCTGGTCGGTGGTCAGACACCTTCCGGGGCCGCTCTCATTCCCGTACGGATTCCGTACACATGAGAGCCAGATAGGCCGGGATAACTGGGGATACGGCGAGATACCAAATCCGCAGCTCAACCGGCCTGTGAGGGTTACCCGCTGATCAGCTCAGCGCCCAAAGTGACCTTGTAATGCGTAGGTCGTCGGTTCGAATCCGACAGGGGGCTCGGTAAAAGGCCAGGTCGCATAGCCCGTGACCTGGCCTTTTCAGCTACTGGGGCCTCGCGTGTGGTGCGCTGCGGGCGGTGGGGGATCGGCTTGCGTGAGCGATGCGTGAGCGGAGGGCTCGGGACCCTACTCCTTGGGCTTCCGTCGGCGACCCTTCTCCGGGGCCTTGTCCTTGTCCTTCGCCTTCTTGGCGACCTTCGCGGCCTTGCGGGCGGCCTTCTCGGCTTCGGTTTTGCGCTGGAGGGGGACCAGCTTGGCGGTGGCCTTGGCGGCGTTCTAATACTCCAGTGTGGTTTCGTGATCTATCCAGCTGGTTCGTTGGGGGACCGGTGTTGGTAGTGGCTGTGTCGGGCTGTTGCCTGGTGGCGTCTGCGCCGGTTGGACCAGTGCAGCAGTCTGGCCGTCGATGCGGCTGGTGGGTTGAGGAGGGCGTCGAAGAGGTGGCGGATCTCCGGGACGGTCAGTGCGATGGGGTCGCTGCTGCGGGCGGGATGGTGCGGACCGGCAGGCCGCTGGGGTGCCGCGTCGGCGGCGGCCGCGGCCAGGAAGGCCAGGGCGAGCATGGCGAGGGTGATGTGCCGGTGCCATGCGGTCCAGTTGCGGACCTGGTAGTGATCCAGGCCGACCTGGCTTTTGGCGGCCTGGAAGCACTCCTCGACGCTCCAGCGGACACCGGCGACGCGGACGAGTTCCGCGAGGGTGACCGTGGTGGGTGACCAGCACAGGTAGAAGGCGAGTTCCCTGGTGGTGCGGTTGCGGCGGATGAGCAGGTGGTGGTGGTTGTCGGTGCCGGTGTGGATCCAGGCCCGGTCGTAGTGGCGCGGGCCCTTCGCGCCGTTGCCTGCGCTGTGCCGCTGCCAGGCGGTGGCGGGCAGGCGTTCGGCGCGGACGGGGGTGCGGCCGTGGTTGATCCGCACCCGCGTCGAGCGGGCGACGGCCAGTACGTAGCCGGTCCCGCGTGCCTCCAGGGCGGCGCGGAGCCGCGGGTCCTGGCCGTAGGCTTCGTCGCCGGTCACCCATGGTGCCTTCGCCCCGGCGTCCAGCGCGGCGGCGATCATGTCCCAGGCCAGGCGGGGCTTCGTGGCGAACTGCACTTCGTCGGGTATCCCGGCGGCGTGGCGGCGTTCGGGATCGGAGCACCAGGACTGCTCGGGCAGGTAGAGCCGTCGGTCGATCAGGGCCCGCCCCCGTTCGGTGGCCAGCGCGAGGAACACGCCGACCTGGGCATTCTCGATGCGCCCGGCGGTGCCGGTGTACTGCCGCTGCACGCCCGCCGAAGTACGGCCCTTCTTCAGGAAGCCGGTCTCGTCCACGATGAGCACCGCGCCGTCGGTGCCGAGGTGTTCGACTGCGTAGGCGCGCAGATCGTCGCGGACTGCGTCGGCGTCCCAGCGGGCGTGGCGCAGCAGCCGCTGCATCGGCCCGGGCCGGGCGTGACCGGCCTGTTCGGCCAGCTGCCAGCAGTTTTTCCGCTCGGTCTTCGACAGCAGCCCGAGCAGATAGGCACGGGCACTCGCCCGGGGTTCCACCCGGCCGAACCGGCCCGCGATCCGGGCCATCACCTGGTCGGACATCGCCCGCCAGCGGGCAGGGTCTACGCTATGGCCTGCGGCCACCGCACGATCTTCGTTTGTCCACACACCAACCGATGATCACGCGGTGGCCGTCCCCGTTCCCAGCCGGATCCACGACAAGATCACGAAACCAGACTGGAGTACTAGGCGACGTGGGGGAGGACGCTCTGGTAGTTGTGCCGCGTTATGCGGGTGTCGCTGTGCCCGAAGGTGTCGGAGACGATCTTCACGTCGATGTCGGCGGCGAGCATGAGGGTGGCCGCGCCATGGCGGAGGTCGTGAAGGCGGATGGGCGGGAGTCCGGATGCGGCGACGAGGCGTTCGAAGAGGTCGGTGACCTTGCCAGGGTGCCGCCAGGAGCCGTCTTCCTGGGAGAGGATGAGGCGGTGTCGACCCAGGCCGCCCCAGTCCTCCCGTTCCGCCTCCTGGAGTTCACGGTGCCGCTTCAGGACGCTGGCCGTGTCGTCGTCCAAGGCGATCATGCGGAAGCCGCTGTCTGTCTTGGGCTCGGACGCCTCGACCTGACAGCCGTCCTGGATGAGTTGGGAGGAGACGGTCAGGAAGTGGGTGTCGAGGTTGGCCTCCGACCAGGTTGCTGAGGACGCCGGGCATCGAGTGCAGAGGGTACGGTGGCTGCCTTAGAACTCCTAACAAAGTGGGAGGTTCTTGAGTCGTCGCCAGCAGATGATGCCGCAGGCGAGGCTGAGGAAGGCTTCGTGGATGTCGTCGCGG
>NZ_JBSGAW010000029.1:0-116239 GCF_053600955.1 Streptomyces sp. NPDC004838
CTCTTCAACACCCCCGTCGCCCAGAAGCTCTACCTCAAGCCCGGCATGTTCCACGACATCACCATCACCGCCACACCCGGCACACCCGACACCGCAATCCTCGCCGCCGTCAAACCCCTGCTGCCCGAAGACGCCACCGCGCAGACCGGCAAGGAATCGGCGGGTGAACAGGCCGAGCAGATCGAATCCGGCATGGAGGGCCTGAACACGGTGCTGCTCGCCTTCGCGGCCATCGCACTGTTCGTGGGCGTCTTCCTGATCGCCAACACCTTCACCATGCTGGTCGCCCAGCGCACCAAGGAACTGGCCCTGCTGCGCGCGGTCGGCGCGTCCCGCCGCCAGGTCAAGCGCTCGGTGATCCTGGAAGCCATGGTGGTCGGCGCGATCGCCTCCGTCATCGGCTTCACGGTCGGCCTCGGACTCGCCGCTGTGCTGCGCTCCGCGATGGACACCTTCGGCGTCAGGATCCCTGCCGGTCCACTGGTCGTCTCGCCGACCACGGTGCTCACCGCGGTCGCTGTCGGGGGCGCGGTCACCGTGCTCGCCGCGTGGCTGCCCGCCCGCCGTGCCTCGAAGATCCCGCCGGTCGCGGCGATGAGTAGCGTCCACACGCCGGCGACCTCGCAGTCCTTGCTGGTCCGCAACGCCGTCGGCACCGTCCTCGCCGCGGTCGGCGCCGTGGCGGTCACCGCCGGCGCCGCATCCGAGGACGGGAGCGAAGGCCGTACGATCATCGCCGTCGGCGCCTTTCTGACGCTGATCGGCATCATCGTGCTCATCCCGCTGCTGTCCCGCCCGATGATCGCGCTGGTGCGACCGCTGCTGCACAAGGTGTTCGGGGTCTCCGGCAAGCTCGCCGCGCAGAACGCGGTCCGTAACCCCCGCCGTACCGGAGCCACCGCCTCCGCGCTGGCGATCGGCCTCACCCTGGTCACCGGACTCACCGTGATCGGCATCACTCTCGGCCAGGCCATCGAACGGGCGACCACGGACAACATCCGCGCCCACTACTCCGTGACCATGAGCAGTGGCCACCCGCTCGACGAGTCCGTGCTCACCGCGCTCCAGAAGGCCGAGGGCATCACGGCGATCTCACCGCAGCAAGCGGCGGACCTCGAGATCGAGGGTGAGCACCGCGCCGTGTCCGGCGTCGCCGCCGAGGATCTGCCCAGGGTTCTCAACGTGCCGGTCGTCTCCGGCTCCTTGGACACCCTCGCCCGCGGAGAGATCGCCCTCGCGGAGTCGACCGCCGAAGAGAACGGCTGGAAGACCGGCGACTCGCTCTCCGCCGTCTTCGAGAGCAAGGGCAGAAAGGACACCAAGGACCTGAGGGTCGGAGCGGTCGTCAAGGACAACGAATTCCTCTCCGGGTTCATCCTGCCCCGCGAGATGCTCGCAGCGCAGGAGGGGAAGCCGGACATCCGCGAGATCTGGGTCACGGTGGAAGGCGGTGAGTCCAAGGCCGGCGAACAGACCCTGATCGACGCGCTCGGCAACAACCCGGGCATGACCGTCATGGACAAGCAGGACATCCGCAACAAGCTCGGCGGCATGATCAACACGATGCTGAACATCATGTACGGCCTGCTGGCGATGGCCCTGATCATCGCCGTCCTCGGAGTCGTCAACACCCTCGCGATGTCCGTCTTCGAACGCCGGCGGGAGATCGGCATGCTGCGGGCGATCGGACTCGACCGAGTCCGGGTCAAGCGGATGATCCACCTGGAGGCCGTCGTGATCTCCCTCTTCGGCGCGGTCCTCGGGATCGCGCTGGGCGTCTTCCTCGGCTGGGCCATCGGCGAGACGTTCAGGGGCAATATCCCCGACTACCGACTGATCCTCCCGTGGGACCGGGTGGCACTCCTCCTGCTGCTCGCCGGGGCAGTGGGCATCCTGGCGGCCCTGTGGCCCGCGCGCAGTGCCGCCAGACTGAACCTGCTGTCGGCCATCAAGACCGAATAGCCGCGTCACCGGAGGCCCACACGGCCACCCGCGTGGCCTGTACGTCCTCACCTGTGAGGTCGCACGGGCCACGCACCGACGCGGCGATCACCGGGTCGTGCGGCACCGGTGGCTGCCCGTGTCGAAGGTGCCGTTCAGCGCGGTGCCATCCGGATGGCGCCGTCCAGCCGGATCGTCTCGCCGTTGAGCATGGGGTTCTCCACGATGTGTGCGGCCAGCGCGGCGTACTCGGCGGGGTCGCCCAGCCGGGACGGGTGCGGGACCTGCTGCCCCAGCGATACCTGGGCCGCTTCGGGGAGTCCCGACAGCAGCGGTGTGCTGAACAGCCCCGGCGCGATGGTGACGACGCGGATCTTCAGCGACGCCAGGTCCCGTGCCAGGGGAAGCGTCATCCCCACGACGCCGCCCTTGGAGGCGGAGTAAGCGGCCTGCCCGATCTGCCCGTCGAAGGCCGCCACGGACGCGGTGTTGATGATGACGCCCCGTTCGCCGGCCGTCTCCTCGGTGCGCGCGATGCGCTCGGCGGCCAGCCTGGCGACGTTGAAGGTGCCGATCAGATTGACGTTCACGACCCGCGTGAAGTGATCGAGCGGGAAGGCCCCGTTCTTTCCGACCGTCTTCACAGCGCTGGCGATCCCCGCGCAGTTGACCGCCACCCGCAGGGGGGCGAGGCTCTCGGCGATGTCCAGTGCCGCGGTCACGTCCTGCTCGCTGGTGACGTCCGCGGGGGCGAACACGGCCCGCCCGCCGAGGTCCGCTGCGGCCTTCTCACCGGGGGCCGTGGGCAGGTCGACGAGCACGACGTGCGCGCCGGAGGCGGCCAGCCGCCTGGCTGTGGCGAGCCCCAGCCCCGAGGCGCCACCCGTGATCACGGCGGAACTGCCGGCGATGTCCATATGCTGATTCCTCACTCTGTAGACACGAAGGAAGCGGGCGCGTCGGGGCGACCGCCGGATCGCTGACTCGGTGGGCGGTCAGAAGGTGATGACGACCTTGCCGCCGACAGCACCCTCGTCGAGCAGCCGGAACGCCTTCTCCGCCGATGTGTAGGGCAGTACCGCGCCCACCCTCGGGCGAATCCTGTGGCGTTCGAGGAAGTTCAGGAGCCGTCCGAACTCCGCGGGGGTGCCCATGCGAGAACCGATGACCCTGAGCTGACGGAAGAAGACATGGCGGAGGTCGAGCGTGGGGAGGTGACCTCCGGTGGCTCCTGCGACGACGACGACGCCGCCGGTCTTCAGCGACATGACCGAATGACGCCATGTCGGCTCACCGACCGTCTCCATGACGGCGTCGACGCGCTCGGGAAGCCGCTCGTTGGAAGCGAAGACCGCGTCGGCCCCCAGCTCCTTGGCGATGGCCCGACGTTCCTCCGTCCGTCCTGTCACCCACACCCGCAGCCCCGCCGCGGCACCGAGCGCCACAAGGGCCGTCGACACCCCGCCGGCGGCTCCCTGCACGAGCACGGTGTCCCCCGGGCGCAGACGGGTGGACGTGAACAGCATCCGGTAGGCGGTCAACCACGCGGTGGGCAGGCTCGCCGCTTCTTCGAACGTCATCGAGTCGGGTATCTCGAAGAGGTTGGACGTCGGCACCGTGACCTTTTCGGCGAGCGTTCCGTCGTGGCGCTCGGACAGCAACGGCTCCGCGACCGCGTCGATGGCGAACTCCCGATCCGCACCAACGGCCGGGATCAGGGGGTAGATGACGACCCGCCTGCCTTGGTCGTCGACTCCCGCCCCGTCGGAACCGAGGATCCGCGGCAGATCCGACGGGGTCAGGCCGACACCCTTCAGCGACCAGAGGTCGTGACCGTTGAGCGCCGCCGCACGCACCTGGACGATGGACCAGCCTGCTTGCGGGGTGGGCTCCGGTCGTTCACCGATCCTCAACGCGGCGAGCGGGTCGTCGGGGCTGAAGGTGTCGCAATAGATGGCGCGCATGTCTCGACTCCTTGGACCGTCATGCTCCGGTGAACGCGGCTCGACCTGGACCGTTCTCAAGGAACGACCGCATGCCGATGTGCTGATCGTCAGTTTCGAACAAGGCCGTGAAGAGCCTGGTTTCGTTCGCCAGCCCGCTCTCGGTGATTACGGTCCCGCCACCATCGACCGCGTTCTTGGCCGCGGCAATGGCACGTGTAGGACCTGAGGCGAGTGCGGCCGCGTAGGTTCGTCCCCGCTCGTCGAGTGCCTCGGCGTCGGGCACGAGTTCGTCCAGGACTCCGAGTCCGTGCGCCTCAGCGGCTTCGAGGATTCGGCCGGTCCAGATCAGGTCCTTCGCAGCCGACCGCCCGACGATCTCGGCGAGCCGCTGTGTTCCACCTCCGCCCGGGATCACGCCGAGCAGTATCTCCGGCAGGCCCACACGGGCGGACTCCGTGGCGATCCGCCGGTCCGCGGCGAGGGCGATCTCCAGTCCGCCTCCCAGCGCGAAGCCGTCGATGAGGGCGATGGTCGGCTTGCCGACACTCGCGAGAGCACCGAGGCAGCGGGAAATACGATCGGCGGCCTGAGCGACCTCCGAGACCGACAGCGCCACCATCTCTTCGACGTCCGCACCGGCCGCGAAGTGTTCTCCGGCGCCGCGCACCAGGACGACCCGTGTCGAGGGCGACCCGTCCAGCTCTTCACAAGCGGACAAGAACTCCTCCTGCATGGCCCGGTTCAGGACGTTCAGTCGCCCATTTCGAAGGGTGATCGTGCTGACATGTCCCATCGATGCCACATCTATGTACTCACCGGTTCTCATCACTCGCTCTTGTTCTTCCCGCTCTCAGGGATTGTCAGGTCGAGGGAGGACCGTCGGGGGCGAGCGCGCCGAGCCCGCGTCGGTCGGGGGCTCGGCGCGCTGACTTCCGACCATCTCGGTCCTCGGAAGACGTCCACGTAGTCGATGACGGCGGGACCTTGTCGCGACTGCCTCCTGCGCCGTCTCGCCAGCAGTGCTGTCACGGCAGCCGCGGGCCACGCTATATTAATAGACCGATCGGTACAACCCGTGTGCGCTTTCCGGATCGGCGGGCGATCGTGATGATGGACCGATCGGTCTATTTCTCATGAGTGTGCCGGATCTTCCTTGCGGAAGTCCGGCATGGAACCCTGAGCGAGCACGAGGCGACGCGGGCCGCGTCTCCGGCGGTATCGAGCCGACGTTGCCGGTCATCAACGTGAGCACGGGTTGTTCACGTGAGGGTTGTTCCGTGTCGGGGCGCGCTACGTCGGACCGCGGACCGGAAGACGTTCACGGCGCCGCGAATGCGCCGCAGATCGAGGACTGCACTGGGCGACGCCCGGTCGTGACGTCACCGGACGTCGCGGCCAGGCGCGTCGACGGTCGTCCTGCGTCAGCCGGCCGAATCCGGCCTCAGAGGCCGTCGTTCCAGGGCTTCCCGAGGTAGTTCGTGTCGTAGCGCCAGGGCGTCGGGAGCACATGGATCTTGGAGTAGACGTAGGTCCGCACGGTGTCGACGTAGTCGATCGCGAGCACCGTCTCGATCAGTCTGGCCAGGCTCACGTTGTCCGCGCACGCGACCTCTCCGCTCAGATGAGTGGGGGTGCCCGTCGTCATCACCAGGAGCCGGATGTCCGGGAGCTCGGTGATCGCACGGAGCTCGTCGTCGATGCGTCCGCGCAGTCCGATGCGGATGAGCGCCTGGACATCCGGGACTGTCAAGACACGGTCGATCGCCGCCGTCGCTCGGACATGTCCCTCCGCGAAGAGCTTACGGACGCGCGATCGCACGACCCAGTAGGGCTCGGAGACCATCTCCTCTAGCTCTCGGAAGGTTGCGCGGGGGTTGTCGACGAGTGCTGTGAGCAGTGTGACGTCGAGGTCGTCCAGACCGCCGCGCGACGAGGAAGGGGGACTGTCCGCGCCTGCTCCACTGTCGCTCAAGTAGCTGAACCACTTCGCGACGCCCAACTGCCGCGCCACCTCGACATGGTGGATTCCGTCGTTCTCGACCAGCAAGCTGTTGACCACGTCGCCCAACTCGCGGTCGTCGCGCGCGACGACACTGCAGAGGACGTTTATGTCGCCGATGAGCTGGGCCACGAAGACCACGTTGGGGTGGCTCTTGAGCTCGTCCAGGAACTGGTCCATCGGACCGCGGTACTGCAGCGCGACCGAACCGAGCGCGTGGTAGCCGAGGGCCTCTGGTGCGACGAGCCCCATGACGCGCAGGACGCCGTCGGAGGTCATCCGCGCCACACGGCCGCGGACGGCGTCGGTGGAGAGCCCGATACTCTTGCCGATCTTGGTGAGCGCCATCCGCCCGTCTTGGCGGAGGAGGTCGACGATCTTGCGGTCGAACTCGTCCATCTGGTACCGCTGCATCGCACTCCTGTCTTGACACCCACGAACCTCCGCCGGGCTCGACGCATGCTAGCCGACGAGCGCCCGAGCAAGCGGGGTTGCGGTGGTCCTGACCCGCGCGAACGCCGGGTGATCGATGAACGCCACCCCCAGGCAGCCGTGACGTGCTCGGCCGCCATGACGAGGTCGCCATCGCCCCCGCGGTCCTGGTCGTGGGTGACGAGGACGGGGCGCCCCCGGCGGAGTTCCTCGATCCCGCGATCGACCGACCCGGAGCCGGTCGGGGGGCGGGAGTCGATTGAGGTCCGGAGTGTCGGATGGGCACACCCCCGTTCAGGAAGTCGGGCTGTCAACGCTCCGAGTGTCAATCAATCTGGCCGGATCCACAATAGTTATGAATTTTGCTGGACATTTTCAGCCACCTGAGTAATCTCTGTGGCACGCAAGTCGCATCAGCGTGAGTTGCACCACAGTGGAGGTTGCAGTGGAGACCACTGTCCTGGTCGGGAACCCGAAACCGCGGTCGCGCACCCTTGAAGCCGCGGTCAACCTGGCAACCCTGATCTCAGGCGCTCCGCCGACGGCCGTCATCGATGTGATCGAGCTGGGCCCGGACCTGCTGGAGTGGGGAAAGCCGTCGGTCCAAGCCGCCGTGGAAACGGTGAGCACCGCTTCACTTCTCGTCGTGGCGAGCCCGACCTTCAAAGCCACCTACACAGGGGTCCTGAAGCTCTTCCTCGACCAGATTCCCTCCAACGGGCTGGACGGAGTTGTCGCGGTCCCGCTCATGCTCGGCGCCGGTCCCGCCCACGCCATGGCTCCTGACCTCCTTCTCAAACCAGTGCTCGTCGAGCTCGGTGCCACCTGTCCGACGGCCGGGATCTACCTGCCGGACCGGGACTTCACCAACCCCGACCTCATTGCTCCCTGGCTGGTGCGGGCCACGCGCCAGCTCGGACTGACCGGAAAGCAGGAAGCATGAATTCCATCAACGTCCATGAGTCCTTCGATGCGCAAGAGCTGCGCCGGGTTTTCGCGAGCTTTCCCAGCGGGGTCGCCGCGGTCGCCGCCGTCATAGACGGCCGGCCTGTCGGTATGGCGGCCAGTTCGTTCGTGTCGGTGTCGCTGGAGCCCCCGCTCGTCTCGGTCTCCTTCTCACTCACCTCACGGACCTGGACGACCCTTCGCCGCGCTCGCCGCATCGGTATCAGCGTCCTCGCGGCCGAGCAGGAGGCGACCTGTCGGCAGATGGCAGGGCCCGAAGACCGCCGCTTCCAGGGGGTGCACCACAGTGCCTCACCGCACGGAGCCGTCCGGCTCGACGGCGCATCGGCCTGGTTCGACTGCAGCGTCCACACCGAGTTCAAGGCGGGCGACCACACCGTCGTGATCTTCAGGATCCACGCGAAGGACGCCGCCCCCGGCGTGGACCCGCTGGTCTTCCACGCGAGCGACTACAAGCGGCTGGTAGCGAAATGACGCCTCACGGCGCGCCTCTCATGAGAGGTAGGTGAGGACGTGAGCGTCGACACCGAAACGATTCCGTCTCCGAACACCACGGACCCTCAAGGACGTGGGTCGGTACCGGGACAACGCCGCCGTCGTTGGCCCCTCCCCCGGCTGAATCTCGCCTCGGGCATCGGCCTGCCCGGCATGCTGTTCCTGCTGCTGGCCTTCGGCTCGACGCTGGTCGCACTCGTCCGGATCAGTCTGACCGACCCGTCGCCGGACAACTTCATGACCGCGTTCGAGAGCGGGATGTTCCGTCAGGCGCTCTTCAACACCGTCGAGATGTCAGTGGTCGTGACCGGGCTCTGTCTGCTGGTCAGCTATCCCTACGCGTACTGCCTGGTCCACTCGGGGCGCCTGGTGAAGATCCTCCTGTTCACCGCTCTGATGCTGTCGTTCTGGACCAGTCTGCTCGTGCGCACCTACTCCTGGCAGATCATCCTCAACGACACCGGCCTGATCAACGAGACACTCACCTCGATGGGCCTCATCGACGAGCCACTACGCCTCGCACGGACGAAGTTCGCGGTGTACCTCGGCATGATCCACATCCTCGCTCCGTTGAGCGTGCTCGCGATCTACGCGAACATGCGCGGACTCGGCAGCGGGCTCGTACTGGCGGCGCGCGGCATGGGTGCGCGACCGTGGGTCGCCTTCCTCAGAGTGACGCTGCCCCTCACACTGCCGGGCGCGGTAGCGGGGGCGACCCTCGTGCTCATCCTCGCGCTCGGCTTCTACATCACACCCCAGATGCTCGGCGGCGCCAGCGATGCGTTCGTCGGCAACGCGATCGTCATCCAGCTCAACGAGCTCTACCGACCGGGGGTCGCTGCCGCGATGGCGGTCATCCTGCTGCTGGGGGTCCTGGTGATCCTCGGTGCGGTCGGGCGGTACGTCGGTATCACGCGCATCCTCGGCATCAGGGACGAGGGCAAGTCATGATCAAGGCCGGACGCGTCACCCAGTTCCTGGCGCTTTTCCTCGCGCTCATCTTCATCATTCCCACCATCGTCGTCGTCGGATCGTCGTTCACCTCGGGCGAGCTGCTGCGGTTCCCGCCGGATGGCTTCTCCTGGCGCTGGTACGACGAGGTCTTCGGAGACCCCGTCCTTGCTGAATCGTTTCGGAACAGCTTTGTCGTGGGCATCCTCGCGGCCTTGATCGCCATGGCCGCGGGCATCAGCCTCGCCTTCGCCGCCGCCCGCGGGAAGGGCATCCCCCGGGGTTTCGTCACCGCGCTCGCGATGACGCCGCTGGTCGTGCCGCTCGTCGTGGCAGCGATCGGGTTCTACTTCGTGTACGTCCGGATCGGCCTCACCGGGAACGTCGCCGGCATGGCGATCGCGCACGCCGTCCTCGGTGTGCCCTATGTGTTCATCAACGTGCTCGCCGCCTTGACGGGGCTGAGTCCAAACGTGGAGGAGGCGTCCCGGATCGCCGGGGCGAGCCAGCTCCAGACTCTCCTGCGGGTGACCCTGCCGCTCGTCGCCCCGTCGGCGGCGATCGGCGGAGTCCTGGCGTTCATCAGCTCGTGGGAGGAACTCATCGTGTCGCTGTTCCTCGTCACACCCGAGTTCAAGACCGTTCCGGTCGTCCTGTGGGGACAGATCAAGGAGGGAATCTCCCCCTCCACCTCCGCCGTCGCCACCATCGTGACGCTGCTCTCGATCCTCGCGAGCATCCTGATCGCCCTTGTTCCCTGGCTCAAGGGCAAGATTCGCGCCGCCATCACCAAGAACGGAGTCCACGATGACGGGTACAGCCGTGAAGGTGTCTGAGCCCGTGACGACCGAGGCACGGAATCTCGTGACCTCCGGAGCGGGCATCAGGCTCAAGAACATCTTCAAGCACTACGGCGACGTCTGCGCCGTCGACGATGTCTCGCTGTCGGTCGAGCCGGGTGAGTTCGTGACGCTGCTCGGTGCCTCCGGGTCCGGTAAGACGACGCTGCTGCGTATCCTCGCGGGCTTCGTCGCGGCAACGCAGGGCGACACCTTCCTCGACGACCGGGAGATCTCCTCCGTTCCGGTGCATCGCCGCCAGTTCGGCATGGTGTTCCAGGACTACGCGTTGTTCCCGCATCTCTCGGTCGAGAAGAACATCGCCTTTCCGCTGCAGATGCAGAAGGTCCGCCGCGCCGAACGCGCCGAGCGAGTCCGCGAGGCGCTGGCGATGGTCCGGCTGGAGGGCTTCGACCGGCGTCTGCCGAAGGAGCTCTCCGGTGGCCAGCAGCAGCGAGTCGCACTCGCCCGCGCCATCGTGGCCCGGCCGCGCCTGCTGCTCATGGACGAGCCGCTCGGCGCCCTCGATCGGCGGCTGCGCGAGACCATGCAGGTCGAGATCCGCCGGATCAGCCGCGACCTCGGGCTCACCGTCATCAATGTGACGCACGACCAGGAGGAAGCGCTCAGCATGAGCGACCGGATCGCTCTGCTCGCGAACGGCCGCCTGGTCCAGTACGGCGCCCCGGAGGACCTGTACCGCCGCCCGGTCGACGACACGGCCGCCGCGTTTCTGGGCGAGTCCAACCTCTTCCGGGGGCTGGTCCGGACGGACCGGGACCAGCACGTGCTCGACGTCCCACACGGTCGCATCGTCCTGCCCGAGGGGCCGCTGGTGGCCGGGGCCGAAGGTGACGTCGTCGTCATGGTGCGCCCGCAGTCGGCACGGCTGATGGCGCGGGTCGGCGACGAACTGCCCCCTGCCGATCGCTCGTTCGTCTCGGGCACCGTCGCCGCCAACATCTACGCCGGCGACTCGTGGCGACTGCTCGTGCGTGGCGACGACGGGAACGAACTCATCGTCCGCGCGGGTCCCGACGTGCCTCACGACTTCGAGATCGGCGACGAGGTCCACCTCACCTGGGACCCCCGGTACAGCGTCGTCATGCGGCCGGCGGCCGCGTGACCGTCCCACACGCGCCATCGCAGCGAGCGCGCCCCACCACCCACGCATGGTTCGAAACAGAAGGAGTCCTCTGTCATGACCGCTAACACCTTCCACCTGGGTTGGTTCCTTGATGGATCCGCCGCCCAGGCGTGGGGCCAGGAGTACACGGGCCACACCGGTCGCGACTGGATGAAGCCGGACCTCGTCGTCGACATGGCGCGATCGCTCGAGCGCGCGGGCTTCGACTACCTCCTCATCGAGGACGCGTGCTGGGTCCCGGACACCTACGGCTCGTCGATGGACGTCTACCTGAAGAACGCCATCGCCACCCCGCGCCAGGACCCGGCGATGGTCGCGGCGCTGCTGTCCCAGGCGACATCGCGCCTCGGGATCGTCCCGACCCTGGGCACCTTCGCCTACCCGCCCTACCACCTCGCCCGCCTGGTCGGCACCCTCGACCAGGTGAGCGGGGGCCGCATCGGCTGGAACGTCGTGACGGGCAGCTCGGACGGAGCCGCGCAGAACTTCAGCATGGACGCGATGCCGGAGCACGACAACCGCTACGAACGCGCCCACGAGTACATGGAGGTCGTGCAAGGTCTCTGGGGCTCCTGGGAACCCGACGCGATCGTCGCCGACCGCTCCACGGGCGTCTTCGCCGACTCCTCGAAGGTGCGCCCGATCGACCACCAGGGCAAGTACTACCGGGTCCGCGGACCGCTGAACTCGGGACCAACGCCCCAAGGCCGTCCCGTCATCGCGCAGGCCGGCGGCTCGCCGGCCGGCAAGGCGTTCGCGGCGCGGTACGCCGACACCATCGTCTCGATCGCGAAGGGCGTCGAGGAGATGAAGACGTACCGCGACGAGATCCGAGCCCTGATGGTCGAGAACGGCCGGAACCCCGATGACTGCAAGATTCTCTTCCTGACCTCGCCCGTCGTCGGCATGACCGAGGCCGATGCCGCCGAGCGCCGCGCCCACCGCCACAACGAGGGCATGGAGCAGGCCGGGACGCGGATGTTCACGCAGCTGGCGAAGATCACGAACATCGACTTCTCGGTCTACGACCTCGACCAGCCACTCGACACCATCGAGTTCACGACCAACGGTCACCGTCACATGCTCGAGAACTTCGTCAAGCGTGCCGGGAACAAGCCCGACTCGACCCTGCGTGAGATCGCGGCTTCGATGTACGGCGAAGCCAGCATCGACTTCACCGGCACTCCCGACTCCGTCGCCAGCCAGATGAGCGAGGTCATGGAGGAGGTCGGGGGAGACGGATTCCTGCTGTTCAGCTACCGCGTGAGCCGTCGCCACATCGCCGAGATCACCGAAGGTCTCGTGCCCGAGCTCCAGCGCCGCGGTCTGGTGCGCAAGGAGTACGGCCACGCCATGTTCCGCGACAACCTTCTGGAGTTCTGATTTTTATGAGCGCACAGCGATTTCACCTCGCCTGGTTCCTGCACGGCTCCTCGGCGGCCTCCTGGGGCCGGCCGTTCACCGGCAATATCGGCCGGGAATGGATGAAGCCCGACTTCATCGTCGACATGGCCCGGGCGATGGAGCGAGCCTGCTTCGACTACCTGCTCATCGAGGACTCGTCGTACGTCGCCGACGCCTACGGCGGGTCGATGGACCTCTACCTGCGCCACGCCTCCGCCACACCGCGTCAGGACCCGGCCGTCGTCTCGGCGATCCTCAGCCAGCACACGTCGCGGCTGGGCATCGTGCCGACCGTCGGCACCTTCGGCGTCGAGCCGTACCTGCTGGCCCGGATGATCGGAACCCTCGACCAGCTCTCCAATGGCCGGATCGGCTGGAACGTCGTGACCGGAAGCTCCGATCGCGCCGCCGAGAACTACGGCATGGACGGGATGCCGGAGCACGACAGCCGCTACGAGATGGCGGACGAGTTCATGGCCGTTGCGAACGCGCTCTTCACCTCATGGGAACCGGACTCGATCGTCAACGACCTCGAGGGCCAGATCTTCGCCGACCCGAAGAAGGTCCGCCACATCAATCACGTGGGCCCGAGGTACTCCGTCCGCGGGCCGCTCAACTCCGGCCCGCTCCCGCAGGGGAGGCCGGTGATCGCCCAGGCCGGCGGATCAGGGCGCGGTCGTCGTTTCGGTGCCGAGCACGCCGACACGATCCTGGCGCCCGCGAGCGGGGTCGAGGCGATGAAGGCGTTCCGCAACGATGTGCGGGAGAAGGCGGCCGCGGCCGGCCGGAATCCGGACGACGTCAAGGTGCTCTTCATCGCCACCCCGGTGCTCGGCCTGACCGATCAGGAAGCCCAGGAGAGGCTCGCGCAGCGGCGTCAAGGGGCGATGGACAGGGCCGAACTGACCCTCGCGCAGCAATCGAAGATCACGAACATCGACTTCTCCCAGTTCGACCTGGACGCGCCCCTCGACCCGAAGGGCCTGACGACCAACGGTCACCAGCTGGAGCTGGACCGGTTCTTGTCGGTGGCCGCGGAGTGCTCGACCCTCCGCGAGGCCGCGACGAAGTTCTACGGCGGGCAGAGCCTGGAGCTCGTCGGCACCCCGGACGCGGTCGCCGCCCAGATGGGCGAACTCATGGCCGAGGTCGGTGGTGACGGCTTCCTGTTCAGCACGGGTGACCTCAATCGCCGGGCGGTCGCCGAGATCACCGACGGGCTCGTCCCCGCCCTCCAGGAGCGGGGACTGGTACGGACCGAGTACACCCACACCCAGTTCCGCGACAACCTCCTCGAGTTCTAGTGCGGCGGTGGCCCCGTCCGCACCGGGGGCGAGCACCCCCGAGTGGCCGCTGCGGCACGGTGTGAAGGCTTGAGGACGTCGTCATGACATGACTGGGCCCGACAGGGCGCCAGCGGCCCGCGGGCCGAGGAGTAGCAGCAAGTCCCTAGCACACGCCCGTCAGGGCGTCGAACGAAGTGAGCTCGTCATGAAGCTGAAGAGAATGATGGCGGCCTCCGCCAGCCTTGCGCTGGTGGCCGTGCTGGCCGCATGCGGCGGCGATGGAGGCTCCAGCAGCAGCAGCGGCGGCGGCAAGGGGTCCGTCACCTTCGTCGGTTGGGGCGGCACGGGCCAGAAGGCGCTCACGGAGGCGTGGCTCGAGCCGTTCACCAAGGAGACCGGCATCGAGGTGGTGCAGGACACGCCGTCCTTGAACTCGAAGCTGGAGCAGATGGTGAAGTCCAAGAACGTCATCTGGGACGTCATGGACTACGGCGCCGAGATCGGTCTGGTCAACAACCCGAACCTGGAGAAGATCGACTGTTCGATCGTCCCGTGTGACGACTTCAAGAACGCGCCGTTCAAGGCACTCCCGCAGGGCGTGCCCATGTACATCATCTCGTTCGTCCTCACCTACAACACCAACAAGGTCAAGGAGGCGCCGCGGACACGGGCGGAGGCCATGTTCGACACGAAGAAGTACCCGGGGAAGCGTGCGATCAACGGCATCTCCGGCACCTACATGACGCTCCTCGAGCCCGCACTGCTCGCCGACGGCGTCGCGCAGGAAGACCTCTACCCGCTGGACATCGAGCGGGCCCTGAAGAAGATCGAGACGATCAAGGACGACATCATCGTCTACAAGGAGTCGTCCGAGTGCGTGAACCTGGTCTCCAGCGGTGAGGCGATCTTCGGCGACTGCTACAACGGCCGCGCCAAGAAGGCCAAGGACGAGGGTCTGCCGGTCGACTTCATCTGGTCGCAGCAGACACTTGCCGCCGACTGGGCGATGATCCCGAAGGGCGCGCCCAACAAGGAGAACGCGATGAAGCTCATCGCCTACATGACCGACAAGAAGAACAGCGGGCGGATCAGCGAGCGGTTCGCCTACGCGGGAGCCAACCCACTGACGAAGGCCCCCGCCGGCTTCGAGTCGAACAGCCCTCTCGCGAACATGGGCAAGGGGGAGCACCGCCCGATCTTCGGGGGCCTGGACTGGTGGCCCGACAATCGCAGCAAGGTGATCGAGCGTATGGCCGAGTGGTTCAACAAGTAGGCAATCCCGATCCGGAGGCCGCGGGGTGCATGGACCGCACCCCGCGGTCTTCTTCAGCGTAACCACCATGTACGTCAACGCGCCCGCTGGATTGAGGAACGTGTGCGTTGGCACCAACGAAGAGAGAGAAACCGTGTCCCGTTACCCGACCGGCGGGGAGGCGCTCGCCGAAGCCCTGGCCGAGGCCGGTGTCCGTCACGTCTTCACCATCGCCAGCGTGCACAACCTCCCGATCCTCGACGCGATCCGGCGACGCACGGAGATCGACGTCATCACCATGCGCCACGAGCAGGGAGTCGTGCATGCCGCCGACGGCTACGCGCGGTCCTCGGGAGGTGTCGGGGTGGCGATCGTGTCAACTGGTCCCGGGACGGCCAACGCCATGGGCGGGCTCTTCGAGGCGGTCTCCGCGTGTTCGTCCGTGCTGGTCATCACCGGCCAGAACGAACGCCGGCATGCGACCCGTGGCGCCGGGAGCCTGCACGACGCCCCCCGGCAGACCGAGATGCTGGAGAGCATCACCCGGGGTACCTGGACGCTCGGCCCGTCCGACGACGCCGGTGCCGTCGTGCGGGCCGCGGTCGCGCGGACCCGGACACCGGTGCCGGGACCAGCCGTGATCGAGGTGCCCATCGACGTCCAGTACGGGCCGGTCGCGGCCCCGGCGAAGGACCGGCCCTCGGACCTCTCATCCACGCCGATCAACGGCGACGCGATCGCGCGTGCCGCTGCCGCGCTGCGCGGTGCCTCCACACCACTCGTCATCGCGGGCGGCGGTGTGGTCAGGTCCGGGGCGTCCGGTCGGATCACCGATCTGGCGGAACGGCTGTCGATACCGGTGCTGACCTCGGTCGAGGGCCGGGGGTCGATCCGCGAGGATCACCCGCTCTCACTGGGCAGCACCGCCACGAGCCCGTCGATGCGGGCGCTGCTCGAGGCCGCCGACGTGGTGCTCGCGGTCGGCACGCACTTTCGCGAGCTCTGGACCGGCTCATGGACCATCCCGGTTCCGGGGCGCCTGGTCCATGTGGACATCGATCCCGGCGTGCTCGGTCTGACCTATCCCACCGAGGTGGCCATCGCGGGCGACGCGAGCGATGTGCTCGACGCGCTGATCACCGAACTCCGTCCCGAGGACCCGCCCAGCCGCGCGCCCTGGCTGGAGCAGGCCGCGCGTGCCGCGGAGGAGACCCGCGCGATGCTGCTGGCACGCGTCGGTTCCGACCACGAGGCCATCATGCGGACGATCAGGTCCGTGCTCCCCGACGACGCGCCACTCGTCCGTGACTCGACCGTGCCCGCCTATGCCTGGGGCGACTCCCTCCTGCCCGTCCTGGCTCCGGGGACCTCGATCCGGCCCGTATCGGCCGCGATCGGGCCGGGGCTCCCTCTCGCGATCGGCGCGGCGATCGCCTCGGGCACCCGCGCGGTGGCGATCTGCGGCGATGGTGGCGTCCTCCTCTCCATCGGTGAGCTGGCGGTACTGGCGCAGCGCCAGGTCCCGGTCACCGTCTGCGTCTTCAACGACAGCTGCTTCGGCGTTCTCAAGGGAATCCAGCAGGCGACCTTCGACGGTCCGCCCGCGAACGTCGAACTCAACGCCCCCGATTTCGTCGCCCTCGCCCGGAGCTTCGGCGTGCCGGCGAGCCTGAGCACCTCCGCACGCGAGTTCGAAGAGCAGTTCACGGCTGCCGCGCGGTCGGCCGGTCCGCATCTCATCGAGATAGACATGCACGCGCTGGCACCGATTCGCCTCCCCTACGGGTCGGGGGCACCGGACCAGGTGTGAGGACCCCGGCCGTCAGGCGTCCGTACGGAATGTTGCGTCCCGCGGCAACGCGGGGCGTCCGACCACCAGCAGGGAGAGGCTTTCCTTTGACCACCCCCGCCAACGGGCCCTCGCGGCCCTACCGCAGCGTCGACCCGGCGACCGGCACGGTGACACGTACATTCGAGACCGCGAGCGAGGAGCAGGTGACCCGACTGCTCGCGGACGCCGACGAGGGCTTCCGAGTGTGGCGGGCCACCCCGCTCGCGCACCGTGCCGCCGCGGCCCTTCGGGCGGGCCGCCTCTTCGTGGAGCGGGCGGCGGAACTCGCCGCCCTGGCGACCGCCGAGATGGGCAAGACAACGGCGGAGGGGCGAGCGGAGGCCGAGTTCAGCGGCTCGATCTTCACGTACTACGCGCAGGAGGGTCCCGGACTTCTCGCGGACCACCCGCTGCCCGGCGGCGGGAGCGGACGCACCGTGCTTCAGCGGCGACCCCTGGGAACGATCCTGGGCGTCATGCCGTGGAACTTCCCCTACTACCAGGTGGCGCGGTTCGCCGCGCCCAACCTGGTGCTCGGAAACGCGGTCGTCGTCAAGCACGCGGAGTCGGTGCCCGCGTGCGCGGAGGCGATCGCGGACCTCCTGGCCGATGCCGGCATTCCGCCCGGCGTCTACACGAACGTGTTCGCCTCGCATGCTCAGGTCGAGCGGATGATCGGCGACCACCGGGTCCAGGGCGTCTCGCTGACGGGCTCGGAGCGCGCCGGCGCCGCGGTGGCCGCGATGGCGGGAGCGAACCTGAAGAAGTGTGTGCTGGAGCTGGGTGGCTCCGACCCGTACATCGTGCTGGACAGCGCGGATGTGCCGGCCTCCGTCGATCACGCCTGGCGCACCCGGATGTACAACAACGGCCAGGCGTGCAACTCCAACAAGCGCATCGTCGTCATGGACGGGATCTACGACGAGTTCGTCGAGCGTCTCGTGCGGCGCGTGAACTCCATGACGGCGGGCGGCCCTTCGCCGGACGGCGCCGTCGGGTACCCGCCGATGGCCTCGCGCGAGGCGGCCGAGGCGCTCGCCGCCCAGGTCGCCGACGCCGTTGCCCATGGGGCGACGCTGCATGTCGGCGGCGAACTCGCGCCGGCCCCGACCGCCTGGTTCTCACCGGCCGTACTCACCGACGTCAAGCCCGGTACGCGCGCCTACGAGCAGGAGTTGTTCGGGCCGGTGCTGGTCGTGTACCGGGTGCACAGCGAGGAGGAGGCCGTCGCGCTCGCGAACGACTCCGTGTACGGGCTCGGCGCGACCGTCTTCAGCACCGAGCCGGACCGGGCCGCCCGGGTCGCCGACCGCCTCGAGGTCGGTATGACCAGTGTGAACGGGGCCGACCCGGGCGGCGCGGCTGTGCCGTTCGGAGGCGTCAAGCGCTCCGGCTTCGGGCGCGAGCTGGGCGTCCTCGGGCTGGACGAGTTCGCCAACAAACGGATCGTCACGAGCATCGGCTGACGCCCGGCCTCAGACGCCGGGTGTCAGCCTCGGCCGGACGCGCCGGGCGCGCCGGGCGGGACCGTCAGGCCCGGTCAGGCCCACCTGTCACGATCGCGTCGACATCGATCTCGACGAGCATCTGAGGGTCCACGAGACTGGCGGCGACACCGGTGGCAACCGGGAAGATCCCGCCGAACACCTCGCCGTGTGCCCGTGCGTACTCGCCGAGCATGGCGGCGTCCGCGACGTATGCGCGGGTGCGCACCACGTCCGTGAGCTCGGCGCCGAGTTCACGGAGGGTGGCCTCGATCTTCTCGAACGCGAGGATCGATTGCGCGTAGACGTCGCCAGGGGCGTGGATGTCGCCGTTCGGCAGTACCGCCGCGGTCCCCGCGACGTAGACGTGGTCGCCGACCCGGCGTCCTCGGGCGTAGCCGCCGGCGGTCTCGTAGGCGCTGTCGGTCCGGTACGTCTGGTTGATCATCGGTTCCTCCATCGATTCACGGACCCACTGGTCCGATTTCGCGATATCACGCGTCGCATGACATCTAGTACTCAAAATTTCTCGCACTTACGACGCTGACGCACAGAATGATGCCGCTCTGTCGACATTGTCAATCAAATCAGCGATCTCCGTTGAAGCGTCATCCACTCGGGTGCCTCCGTCAAGATGACGAGGCTTTTCGCGAGTCTTGGCAAATATTCCGCCCCGTGGTACACAATTATCAGAATCCATCGAACCGATTCATGCTTCAAGTGCAAATCTGTCAGAATTGGGTGATTCGTATGGCTATCCAGACCTCCGAGGCACGAGCGGATCTCCGCCCCGACGTCGTGGGCTTCCTCGACCGCGTCGGCCCGATGCTCATCGACGGCGAGTGGGTGAAGAGCGTCGACGGCGGGACCATCGACTCGATCGATCCCCGGTCCGGCCAGGTGATCGCGACCTTGAGCGCCGGCGGCGCCCAGGACGTCGACCGCGCCGTCGCGGCCGCGCGCCGTGCCCTCACGAGCCCGGCATGGGCGCGGACGACCGGCGAGCAGCGCGGCCGGCTGCTGTGGAAACTCGCCGACGCGATCGAAGCGCACGCCGATGAGTTCGCCCAACTCGAGGCGATCGACCAGGGCAAGCCCCAGCTCGCCGCACTCGCCGTGGACGTGCCGCTGGCCGCCGGCCAGCTGCGCTTCATGGCCGGCCTCGCCGACAAGATCGAGGGCAAGACGGTCGAGGCGAACGTCCCGTACGCGCCCGACGCCCGCTACCACACGTACACGCGTCGCGAGCCCGTCGGCGTCGCCGGCCTCATCATCCCCTGGAACTTCCCGCTCAACATGGCGGCCTGGAAGCTCGCTCCCTCGCTCGCCGCCGGATGCACGGTCGTGCTCAAGCCCGCCGAGCAGACTCCTCTCTCGGCGCTGCGCCTCGCCGAGCTGATCGTCGAGGTCGGCTTCCCGCCGGGCGTCGTGAACGTCGTGCCGGGTCTCGGTGAGACCGCGGGCGCGGCGCTCGCCGCCCACCCGGACGTCGACAAGATCGCCTTCACCGGGTCCACCGAGGTGGGCCGCAAGCTCACCGAGGTCGTCGGCGGCAACCTCAAGAAGCTCTCGCTGGAGCTGGGCGGCAAGTCGCCGAACATCATCTTCGCCGACGCGGACATCGACGCGGCGGTCGCGGGTGCCGCGAACGGCATCTTCTTCAACAAGGGCGAGGTGTGCAGCGCGGGATCCCGCGTCTACGTCGAGCGGTCGGTGCACGCCGAGGTCGTCCGGCGCTTGAGCGAGATCGCCACCTCGATGCCGGTCGGCGACCCGCTCGACGAGGCCACGGCGATCGGTCCGCTCGTCTCGAAGGAGCAGCTCGACCGGGTGACGACGATGGTCGACGCCGGTGTCCGCGAGGGCGCGAGCGCCGCCAGTTCCCCGCTCGACGGAGTCGGCGATGGCTACTACTACCCGCCGACGGTGCTCTCCGACGTGCGCCAGGACATGGCGGTCGTGCAGGAGGAGATCTTCGGCCCCGTCGTGGTCGTCCTGCCCTTCGACGACGAGTCCGAACTCGTCGGGCTCGCCAACGACTCCGCCTACGGGCTCGCGGCGGGCATCTGGACGAAGGACATCACGCGGGCGCACCGCGTGGCGGGCCTGATCGAGGCCGGGACCGTGTGGATCAACTGCTACAACACCTTCAGCGCCGGAATGCCGTTCGGCGGCTACAAGCAGTCGGGTTGGGGTCGCGAGCAGGGCGCCGAGGCGATGGACCTCTACCTGGAGACCAAGACCGTCTGCGTTCAACTGTGAGCCTCGAAAGCGACGCGGCCCGGGCGACCTGGGAGGCGATCGAGGGCGCGCTTTCGGTCGATCCCTCGGTGGGCTTCAACACGGCGGTCGAGGCGTGCGGCCGCCACGCCGACGATCCCGGGCGCGTCGCTTTCGTGGTGGCGCACCCCGATCGCGAGGACGAGGTCTGGACCTACGCCCGCCTCGAAGACGCGGCCTCCCGTGCGGCCCGCGTCTTCGAGGGGATGGGGCTGCGCCGCGGCGACCGGGTCGCCGGCCTGCTGTCGCGGCAGGCGGAATCGTGGGTCACCGCGCTCGCGGCGTGGCGGTCCGGCCTCGTGTACGTGCCGCTCTTCGGCGGGTTCGCGCCCGACGGGATCGGGTGGCGCATCGAGCAGTCGCGGGCGGGGGCCGTCGTGGTCGACCACGCGTACCTCGACGCCTTCCGCGCCGCGGCGCGGACGCTGAACTCCGGCCTCCATGTCCTGGTCGTGACTCCTCCGGGAGCACGTCCGGGCATGGCGGAGCAGTCCTTCTGGGACGCCGTCGACAGCGCGACCCCGGACGGGCCGCAGGCGCACACGACCCTGGGCGACCCGGCGACCCTGCTCTTCACGAGCGGGACGTCGGGGACCCCGAAGGCGTGCCTGATGCCCCATGCCGCGCTGCTGAGCATCATGCCGTACGCCAAGCACGTGCTCGGTCTGCGCGCCGGCGAGCTGCTCTTCTCGACGTCGGACCCGGCGTGGGCCTACGGGCTGTACACCACCGGGCTCGCGCCGATGGCACTCGGCGTCCGGCGGCTCGTCTACTCCGGTCCGTTCTCGCCGGAGGCGTGGTGGGACCTCATGCACCGGCACCGCGTGGACGCGCTCAGCACGGCGCCCGCCGCCATCCGGCGGCTGAGCTCGGTCATGGACTCGGCGGGCGTGCCCGCGACGCTGCGGACGGTCGCGACGTCCGGGGAACAGCTCGCCGCGTCCGTGGCCATCGAGTGGAAGGACGGCGGTGGCCCGCCGATCCTCGACGCCTACGGGCTTTCCGAGGTCGGCATGGTGCTCGGCGACCTGACGGACCCCGCGGCCACCTCGCCCGCGGGCCGGCTCGCCGGACCCATGCCCGGCTTCGACGCGATGATCGTCGACCGCGACGGGCGGGAGTTGCCGCCCGGCGTGGAGGGACTGGTCGGCGTGCGGCGGCCGCGGCACCAGATGTCGAGCACGTACGAGAACGTCCCGGAGGCATGGGCCGCCCGGTGGCGGGGCGACGTGTTCGTGACCGAGGATCGCGCCGTCATCGACGGCAACGGCCACTGGCGGATCCTGGGGCGTGACGACGACATGATCATCGCGTCCGGACACAACATCAGTCCGGGTGAGGTCGAGAGTGCCGTGCTGCGGCATCCCGCCGTCGCCGAGGCGGCCGTCGTCGCGGCCGAGCTCCCTGGTCGCGGCATCGTGGTGCGCGCGGTGGTCGTGCTCGTGCCACAGGCATCCGTCCCCGACGGCTTCGACGGCGAGCTGCGGCGCCTGGTCACCGAGCACGTGGGCCGGTACGCGACACCGAAGGTGGTCGACATCGTCGACGCGCTGCC
The DNA here is from genome assembly GCF_053600955.1 of Streptomyces sp. NPDC004838. NCBI lineage: Bacteria > Bacillati > Actinomycetota > Actinomycetes > Kitasatosporales > Streptomycetaceae > Streptomyces > Streptomyces sp. NPDC004838. The sequence continues at coordinate 21,809 of NZ_JBSGAW010000029.1, forward strand.
GCGCACCGCCGTCGGCAAGCTGCGCCGAGGCGCCCTGCGCTGAGGTCTAGGTCTAGGCTGGGTACGGACGCGCCGTCACCACGCGCGTCCGTACCCGGCAGCGAGAGGACTCCCCTGATGACGACCGTCGACGACAGCCCTCGCAGCCCGGGCCGTCCGCGGTCGATCGAGGGTGACCCGTCCGAGTCCACCCGTGAGCGCGTGCTACGGGTGGCGACCGAACTCTTCGCTCGACAGGGCTACCACGAGACGGGCGTCGCCGAGCTCGGGGAGGCCGCGAATCTGCGGCGCGGTGCGCTCTACTACCACATCGGGTCCAAGGAGGCCCTGCTCTTCGAGCTCTCCAAGCGGCACGTCGAGGAGGCACTGACGCGTGGCCGTCTCGTCCTCGAATCGCCGCAGGACTCGGCCGCGAAGCTTCGCTCGTTCGTCCATGAGCACGTCGCCGTCGTCACGGCCCGCCGGGCCGAGGTCGTGGTCGTCCTGCGCGAGATGCGTCACCTCACCGGAACGCGGGCCGATGACCTGTCGGCGCTGCGGCGCAGCTACGAGCACCTCCTGGAGCAGATCCTCCAGGAGGGTGCCGCGGACGGGCGGTTCGCCGTCGTCGCCCCGTTCCAGGTCAAGGCGATCCTCGGCATGCTCAACTCGGTGCATCTGTGGTTCTCCTCCGACTCCGAAGCCGAGCGAGAACGCGTTTCCGACGGCCTCGCCGACCTCATCCTGACCGGGGTCGCTCCCCAGGGTTGAGCAGGTCGCGCGCGCGTTGCCTGAGCGCCTCGCCGTGCTCGTCCGAGCGGGGCGGCCGGCGCGGAGTCGCGAGCGGCGTACCGCTGAAACGCGGGGCGGGGCGGGGCTGGACGACGCCGTCGACGGTGAGGAACGTTCCGCGCGCCCGGTTGTGCGGGTGCTGCGCCGCCTCACCGGGTGTCAGCACCGGGTGGACGCAGGCGTCGGAGTCGCGGAACACCTCCTCCCACTCCGCCAGCGAGCGGGTGCGGACGATCGCCGCGACCTGCTCGGCCTTCGCGACCCACTGGGTGGGGTCGCGGTGCGCCGCGACCCAGTCCGCGTCGGCGGGGACGCCGAGACCTTCGAGGAAGGCCCGGTAGAACTGCGGTTCGATGGCGCCCACATTCAGGTGTCTGCCGTCGGCCGTCTCGTAGACCCGGTAGAAGTGCGCGCCTCCGTCGAGCAGGTTCGACTCCCGCTCCTCGTGCCACTGCCCGTCGGCGCGCAGTGCGTGCAGCTGCGTGGCGAGCGAGGCCGTGCCGTCGATGATCGCGGCGTCGACGACCTGTCCCTGACCCGTATTGCGCGCGTGCAGCAGGGCCGAGACGATGCCGAGCGCGAGGAGCATCCCGCCCCCGCCGAAGTCGCCGACGACGTTGAGGGGTACGACGGGAGCCGCGGCCGGCCCGATCGGGTGCAGCAGGCCGGCGAGGCCGACGTAGTTGATGTCGTGTCCGGGCAGGTGTGCGAACGGCCCGTCCTGTCCCCAGCCCGTCATCCGGCCGTAGACGAGCGCGGGGTTGGCGGCGAGGCATACGTCGGGCCCCAGGCCGAGCCGCTCGGCGACGCCGGGTCGGAATCCCTCGATCAGCGCGTCGGCGTCGCGGATGAGCGCCAGGGCGTCGGCGACGTCGGTGGGGTCCTTGAGGTCGAGTTCGATGGATGCCTTGCCACGGTTGAGCAGGTCCTTCTCGGGGGCGAGCGGGTTGCCCGCCTGCCCGCCGGGCCGGTCGACGCGGATGACCTCCGCGCCCAGGTCGGCGAGGAGCATGGCTCCGTAGGGCGCGGGGCCGAGGCCGGCGAGCTCGATCACGGTGACGCCGGCGAGGGGGCCGCTGCCGTTCGGCGCGGGAACCTCGGGCTCGGTCTTGTGGTTCATGCGCTCACCCGCTCGATGATCGTGGCGTTCGCCATGCCGCCCGCTTCGCACATCGTCTGCAGCCCGAAGGTCAGGTCCTGGTCCTCAAGAGTGTGCAGCAAGGTCGTCATCAGCCGGGCACCGGAGGCGCCGAGCGGATGGCCGAGCGCGATCGCGCCACCGCGGGGATTGACGCGGTCGGGGTCGATCCCGAGCGACCGCCGCCAGAGCAGCGGCACGACCGCGAACGCCTCGTTCACCTCGAAGGAATCGATGTCGGAAGGTGCCAGCGCGGCGCGCCGCAGGGCGGCATGGGTGGCCGGGACGACGGCGTCGAGCATCGTCACGGGGTTGTCGCCGACGACCGCGAACGAGCGGAAAGCGGCGCGCGGCCGGCAGCCGAGCCGCTCCGCAGCCGCCCGCGACATCAGCAGCACCGCCGCCGCGCCGTCGCTGAGCGGTGAGGAGTTGCCCGCGGTCACCGACCAGTCCAGACCACCGAAGCGCCGGTCGGCCTCGTCCTCGACGAAGACGGGGGCGAGTTGCGCCATGCCGTCCGGGTTCGACTTGTCGCGGACGGTCTCGTCGCGAGCGGGTCCCGAGCCGACGACGACCTCGCGGTCGAACCCGCCGGAGGCCCAGGTCGCGGCGGCTCGGCGATGCGACTCGACGGCGAGCCCGTCGAGTTCCGCTCGGGTGAAGCCGTGGTCGCGGATGAGAAGCTCGGCGGCGATGCCCTGCGGGACGAGTCCGGGAGCGAACCGCTTCTGTACGCGCGGGCCGTAGGGGTCGAGTCCGCGGTACTGGCTGAACATCGGGACGCGGCTCATCATCTCGACGCCGCACGCGATCGCGACGTCGTAGCTGCCCGCGGCGATTCCCTGGGCCGCGAAGTGGATCGCCTGCTGGCTGCTGCCGCACTGGCGGTCGACGGTCGTGCCCGGCACATGCTGCGGGAAGTCCGCCGCCAGCACCGCGCTGCGCGCGACGTTGCCCGCCTGTTCGGTGCCCTGGGTCACGCAGCCGGCGATCACGTCGTCCACGACTCCGGGATCGATGCCGGCGCGGTCCACCACCTCGGTCAGCACGGTGGCGAGGAGGTCGACGGGGTGCTCGTGCGACCAGGCACCGCCCGGCTTGCCGCGCCCCGACGTCGTACGGACCGCCTCGACGATCACTGGTTCGGAGTCGTTCATGAACCCACCCCTTGAAATGTACCGACTGGTCTGTACATAATGAATTACTTCGGTCGCAGCGTCAAGGCGGCCGTTGCCTCGGACCAGCGCGATGAGAGGGAAGGCCATGGACGGTTCCGATGCTGGTCGCGTGGTGCTGGTGACGGGTGGCTCGCGCGGCATCGGTGCCGCGATCGTGGACCTCCTGGCCACCCGTGGCGTGCGGGTCGGCTGCAGCTACCGCTCCTCGCGTCACGAGGCCGAGCGCCTCGCGGCTCGCCACCCCGGCCGCGTCCTGCCCGTTCACTACGAACTGGGCGACGCCGACTCCGCGGCCGGGGCCGTTTCGGCTCTCGTCGGCGAGTTCGGCCGGCTCGACGGCCTGGTGGCGAACGCCGGCGTCTGGAACGGCGGACGGCTGGACGCGATGGACGAGGCGGAGTGGGCCCGCGTCGCGAGCGTGAACGTGCTCGGCGTCGCCCAGGTCTGTCGCGCGGCTCTGCCGCATCTCGTCGTTCGGCGCGGGTCGAGCATCACCGTCGTGACCTCGGTGGTCGGGCTGATCGGCGGCGCGGGCGACACCGCCTACGCGTCCGGCAAGGCCGGGCTCATCGGCTTCTGCCGCTCCCTCGCCAAGGAGTCGGCGCGGGCCGGCGTCCGCGTGAACGCGCTCGCACCGGGGTTCGTCGAGACCGACATGACGGCTCAGGTCTCCGGCAGCGCCCGCGACGCCATCGGCAAGCAGATTCTCCTCAGGCGCTTCGGGACTCCCGAGGAGATCGCCCGGGCCGCGGTCTTCCTCAGCGAGGACGCGACGTACTGCACAGGAACAACTCTCACGGTGGATGGTGGATGGTCGACATGACAGTCAACAAAGGCATGGATCAGGCGGAGTACCTGGCCGCGCGGGAGCGGATCTTCGCCGCGATCTGGGACGAACTCGACCCGCTCGAAAAGGAGATCGAGGACACCGAGCACCTGCCGCTCGACCGCATCATGCCGATCCTGCGCTCGGTCGGGGCGTTCGGACTCATCGTGCCCCGTGAGTACGGTGGGCTCGGCATGTCGATGACGCAGTATCTGCCGGTCATCGCCGAGTTCGCGAAGATCCACGGCGGCATCCGGTGTCTCGTGCACGTGCACAACTCCTTTGCCCACGCGTTGTCGGAGATCGGCGACGACGATCAGCGCAACACCGTGTTGCCGGGCGCCAGCACCGGTGAACGCTCGATCGCGTTCGCACTCACCGAGCCCGGCTTCGGCACCGGCGCGGACCTCGGTTCGAAAGCGGAGCGCGCCACGGGCGGCTACGTCGTCAACGGTCGCAAACACCTCATCACCAACTCCCAGATCGCGACGGAGTTCATCCTGTTCGCGAAGACCGGGCCCCGGGAGGTCACCGCGTTCCTGGTTCCCAAGGACTCCGCCGGCCTATCCGTCACGCCGATGCCGGAGACGATGGGGTGCAAGGGCGGCGAGCACGGCGTCGTCGACCTCGTGGACGTGCACGTGCCGGAGAGCGCCGTGATCGGCGAGGTCGGCGGGGGCGTCGAGGCGCTCGAGGCAGCGCTGGAGATCAGCCGGGTGTTCATCGCGGCGTCGTCGCTCGGCACCTCCCAGCGGGCGCTCGAACTCTCGCTCGCGCACGCGAAGTCCCGCGTGACGTTCGGCAAGCGGCTCGAGGAGCGGCAGGCGGTCCAGCGCTACCTCGCCGAAATGGCCATCGATGTCCAGGCGCTCGGCTTGATGCTGGCCGACGCGGCGCGCAAGGCCGACCGGGGAGAGCGGATCCCGGCCGAGGCGAGCATGGTGAAGATGTTCGGCCTCGACGCGGTCGGCCGTGTGACGGACCGGGCGCTGCTCGTCCACGGCGGCATCGGCTACACCCGCTCGCTACCCATCGAGCGGCTCTACCGCGACGCCCGTCTCAACTGGCTCGAGGAGGGTACGCCGACGATCCAGTACATGGTCACGGCGAAGGAGCTCATCAACGGCTACCGCTCGACGGATCCCTTCGTCTCGTAAGTGAGGTCATCGGCCGGTTGCCGCGCAATCGGCCGATGTGCCGTCCCTGTGCCGCGTCGCGGCCGGTCCACGCGCCGTCAGGCGGCCTTCCCGGCGGCGGACTGCGCGATGTCCATCAGCATCGCGATCGCCCGGTCGGAGAAGTGACGGGAGTTCAGCGCGCGCAGGACCTGCGCGTACCGTTGGCGGGCCAGGCGCTCGACGGCTTGCCGCGCACCGGTGTCCGTGAGGGCGGCGAGTATCTCCGCCGCTCCCGCCTCGTCGAGCCGAGGGTCGCCCGCGAGCCTGCGCAGTTGTTCCCGCCGGGCCGGGTCACACGCGCGCAGCGCGTGCGCGACCAGGGACTTTCCCTTCCCCGCGCGCAGGGCTTCGAGTCTCGTCCTCCCGGTCGTCCGGGGGTTGCCGTAGACCCCGAGGAGGTCGTCGCAGAGCCGGAAGGCGTCCCCCAGGGGGAGCGCGACATCACTGCAGGCCGACAGTACGGCGGGGCCCGCGCCGGCCAGGGAGGCGCCGATCTGGAGCGGGCGCTCGATACCGTACTTCCCCGTTCGGTACCGGCTCGTCCTCAGAACGGCGTCGATGTCGTCCACCGGGTTTCCGGCGGAACGGAAGTCCAGATACTGGCCGACCACGGCCTCGGAGCGCATCCGGCTGATCAGCGGCTGTGTCGCGGCGCGCTGGGTGGGAGTGAGCGGTGCCGTCTCCAGGAGTTCACCGGACCAGAGGGAGGCCAGATCTCCGAGGAGGACGGCCGTACCGAGACCCTCGCGCTTCCCGGCGCGCCCGTCCCGTCCTTCCGTGGGCATCCGGTGGACCGCCGGACGGCCGCGTCTGGTGTCGTTGCCGTCCATGACGTCCTGGTGGATCAGCGTGGACGTGTGGAACAGTTCCAGCGAAGCCGCGACGCGCACCACGGAGTCGGTGAACTCCCCTCCCCCGCCCATCACCCAGCCGGCCAGAACGAGCCTGGGGCGTACCCGCTTTCCGCCGCGCATGAAGGAGCGCAGTGAGTCCACGAGGTGTACCGGTCCGGCCTCCGGGATCTCCTCGCTCTTCTCCGCCAGGAAGTCGTCCGTCAGCGATTCCATGGACGCGAGGGCGTTCGCGATGTCAGCGGCTGCGGCGGTCGCCTCGGATGGGCTCATAGGTCTCCTCGGTCTCCTCCGCCTCGGCGGACAGGGCGTCCCCGAGGTGACGGTCAAAGGCTCGCTGCGGCACGGATCGCGCGGCGGCCACTCCCCGGAGCACAGCCGCCCGATCCGCACCGCACCGGGTCCCGCCGCCGGTGGCCGGGCGGGCACCGGCGTCCTCCGACCTCGCGGATCACCCCCGTGGCGTGATCCGGTCCGCGGCCGACGGCACCGGCGGTGCGACGCGCCGACCGCGCGGAACCCCCCTCACCGTAGGGCGGGTCGACGGCCGCGTCCTTACCACCGCACGCCCTCCGCCCTTGTGAATCCGCGACAGCCACCGCGTCCGAGCACCGGGCGGAACCGGAGTGCGTCGGTCCGGGGCAGAGGGCGCCCTCCCTGCCGACGACGACGTGAAACGCGGGATGGGCCGACGAGTCGGAGCAGCGAGACCGCAAAGGGACACGACCACCGCTGTGTACGGCCGGGGCTGACACTCCCACGCGCCGACGACCGCGCCGGACCGCGTCCGAACTGGGTTTACGGATGCGGGGAACTCACCGGTCCCGCGGGTACCGGGCGGTACCCGCCCCCATCCGCAAGGTGCGCAGAATGCTCTGGCGTGGCGAGGCGGGCGACAGTACCTTGAGCCGCGTCAGACGCCCGCGGCCTCCGGCGTCCGCGGGGCACGGACGCCGACGGGCGCGGACCACCGAACGGGGCCGCGGCACAGGAGGTGAACAGCGATCAGGACAGTCTTCGAGGGGGCGAGAATGCCGACCCGGGACCGGTTCGAGTGCTGGCGGGCGGCGGTATGCGCCAGTCACGCCCCCCTGGACATCTGGACCGACGACGCGGGTGACTACCGGGCCACGCACCGTCTGCTGGACCTCGGCCCGGTGACCATATCGGAGTTCGACAGCCCGCCGATCAAGTCGCGCCGCACACCCCGGCACATCCGCCAGTGCGACCCCGAGCTGTACTTCCTCGCCGTCGTCCTGACCGGAGCCGCCGCGCTCGACATGGGCAGACACCAGGGCAGCGGGGAGGCGGGGGACCTTCTGCTGTACAGCATGTCCCACGCCCACCGGGGGCAGTTGGGGCCGGGGACGCAGACCACCATGGTGGAGGTCATGTTCCCCAGGGCGGCCATCTGGCAGGCGAGCGAGGTGGACGGACTCCTCGCCACCCCCCTGCCCGCGCGCACCGGACTCGGGGCCCTGCTGGCCGATCTGTTGGTCCGGCTGACCAAGGATCCCGCACTCCACTCCCCGTCGGCTGCCCCCTACCTGGGGCGGGCGGTCCTCGACCTGACGACGGCCTTCCTCACTCATCTCAGCAGGCCCAACACACCGCCCGAAGCCCATCCGGAGGCACTGGCCCTGGCGGTGAGGGCGTTCATCCGCCGCCGTCTCGGCGATCCCAACCTCACACCCACGGTGATCGCCGCGGCTCATCATGTGTCCTTACGGACGCTGCAGCGCTGCTTCGAGCCGTACGGCACCACCGTGAGCGCCGTCATCCGGGAAGCCCGTCTCGACAAGGCCCGGCACGATCTGGCCGATCCCGGGCTGGCCGCGACGCCGATCCACGCCATCGCCACCGCCTGGGGGTTCAAACGGGCCTCGGAGTTCTCACGGGTGTTCCGGAGCCGCTACGGGCAGCCGCCGAGCGAGTACCGGTCGTCGGCGCTCTCCGGACGATGAGCCCTCGTGCGCACAACGGCCCGCCGGGACCAGGAGGTCACGGCGGGCCACCGCGGTGCCGGGGGCACCGCCCGCCCAGCGGGGGCGGCTTCCGGGCCGGACCGGTGTCAACACCGGACGTTGGAACCCCAATTGTTCAGATGGCCGTCGTACACCCAGCCGGTGATGTCCGTGCCGGTGATCCGGACATGGGTCCAGCCGTTGCCCGACTCGTTCATGACGGAGCAGTGGTACTGGAGCACTTGGAAGACGTTGAGAGTCTCCTTCACGAGGCAGTAGCCGTGTGGCCCTATGTGGAGGGGAGATGACGATGTCACATGCCCCGCACTGGAATCACGGTTCGACCACTGGTGGTTGAGACACCCCCGCGCGCCCGAGGTGCCCGCCTGCGCGGGGGTCGCGGCCGTCATCAGGCCCGCGGTGGCGACCAGTGGCAGTACCGCGGCCAGCGCACGCGTCCGAGTCCGAGTCCTTCGCATAGTTCTCCCTTTTCCGATTTTCCGAAGATCGAGTTCCGAGAGTCGGTTCCGTGCTCTCCGGGCAAGGGCGGCACCAGCCGGCGATATCCCCGGTCGCCGCCCTGCGCGGCGGTTCATACGTTAGGAACTCCCCCACGCTGGAGGTTCAAGAGGATGCCCCGAGATGTGACGCAGACCACTCCGCGGGAGGGGTGGAGCATCGGCGCACTGGCGGCACGTGCGGGGCTTCCGGTGAAGACGGTTCGGTACTACTCCGGGATCGGCCTGCTGCCGGTGGCCGGACGCAGTCCGGGGGGCCACCGGCGCTACGCGCCGGACGCCCTCGCACGGCTCCGGACGATCCAGTGGCTACGCGCTCTCGACCTGCGGATCGCGGTCGTCTCCACGGTGCTCAGCGGCGAGGTCACCCTTGATGAAGTCGCGGTACGGGAACAGGGCCGGATCCGGGAGGCGGTGTGCGAACTGGCGTGGCGCGACGCGGTCTGGCAGGCCCTGCGCGAGTCCACCGGAGGCGAGCGCCGACGCCGGATGGCACTGCTGGCCCGGGTGCGACGGCCGCACGAGGCCCATGACGAACTGGCCCGTTCCCTGCGCCAGCGGCTGTGCCCGTCCTTGCCGGGCCGGTTGGCCGACCTCATCGTCTCGCGCGCCGCGCCGCCGCCGCCCGCCAGGCCGTCCGCCCGCGCGGTCCTGGCCTACGGTGAACTCCACGCCCTCGCCGTACGGTTACCGCGGTGGATCCCGCCCACTGCGGCGGAGGCACCGGATCCGGAGCGCCCCGACAGGGCCCCGGGGGCGGGCGGTACGCCGTCCGCCTCCGCCGCTCCCCGTACTGAGGGCTCGGTGTGCGGTTACCCCGTCGAGGAGGCTGTCACGCCACTTCCCATGGACATCCCGCTTGTGCTCTCCCGCTGCTACTGGGAGCGGGTCGCCACCGTCACGGGCTGCGACGCGACGTCTCCATCGGTGAACCCGCCCCGCTGACACACGCCTGCGTCGACGTGGGCGGCTCTCGGGTGAACGCTTGCCGGTCGGCTGACGGACGGGTGCGCCGGAGTGTGCGGCGGCGGTGGGACAACGGGCGCGATGTGTCGCCGCGTACGTCGGTCCTGCGTCTCCGACCGGCCGTCGACTTCCGCCTCGGAGACGTAGTCCGCATCCATGACTCGCCGCACCAGGGCAGCAGCCTCCGCCCTGCTCATCCGCCTCCGACTCATCCCGCCTACAGGGCCCACCAGCAGTACAGGCGTCGAGATCCGGAGCCGGCACGGCCTGCCAGTCCGGACAGCAGGACCAACACCTCACGAGCGGTGTCGGCGGTGAACCCGTACGCCTGCATCTCATCCGTCTCGGCCCACGCGCCGGCCGCCCCGGCGAGATCGTCGTGCGCGGCGGACGCCAGGGCCTCCTGCAGGGTGTCGGACACGCTGAGGACGAACGCGCTCTCGTGATCGGGAGACGAGAGGAGCCGGCCGGCACGAGGACGCCCGGATGCCTCGACATAGGTGCAGCCGGTGAGGATCGCTTCGAGGGAGGCCATCGTGACGACCGGATCAACCCCCTTGAGGGAAACCACGTCGAACCCTGAAGTGTCCGGTCCGCCAAGCTGGTCGAGAACGCGGACGGCTGCATCGTCATCGGATGCCGAGAAGTATTCACACAGTGGCATGCCAACCATCCTTGCACTCTGCACTGACAGCCATCGCGCTGCCGGTGCCACTGGCCGCCGGCGAGGTCGAGTTCCGAGTACGCGGCCCCGCCCGGGGTCTCGGTGACGTGGGTGCGGCCCTCGCCCTCGACGGCGGCCCTCGCCCTCGACGACGGACCACGGAACGATGTCGTCGCGCGGCGTCTTCGGGCCATCCGGCGTCACCTCGATGACTCCCCTCGTCTACGCCGTGCGGTCAGCTTGTCGGCGCCGTGCGGTCGGCCGGGATGTGCCTACCCCTGCCGGGCGGTCGCACGGCGTATGCCGTAGGCGACGGCGCCGACGAGGAGTACGGCGGCTCCGGTGATCACGGAGGGCAGCGGGAGGGCGAAGGCCAGGACGAGGCAGCCTGCCAGGCCGATGGCGGGGATGATCCGGGCCGGGCGGCCCTCGGCGGGGCTCAGGGTCCATGCGGCGGCGTTCGCGATGGCGTAGTAGGCGAGGACGCCGAACGAGGAGAAGCCGATCGCCCCGCGCACGTCCGAGGTAGCGGCCACTGTGGCGACGACGGCGCCGACGAGGAGTTCGGCCCGGTGGGGGACCTTGGACTTCGGGTGTACGGCAGCGAGGGCGTGGGGCAGATGGTGGTCGCGGGCCATGGCCAGGGTGGTACGGGAGACGCCGAGGATGAGCGCGAGCAGGGAGCCGAGGGCCGCGACCGCGGCACCGATGCGTACGACGGGGACGAGCCAGTCCGCGTCGGCCGCACCCGCGGCCTCTGTCAGGGGCGCCTGGGCAGTGGCGAGACCGCTCGGGCCGAGGACCAGAAGGACCGAGACGGCGACGGCGGCGTAGACGACGAGGGTGATGCCTAGCGCGATCGGGATGGCCCGGGGGATGGTACGGGCCGGGTCTCGCACCTCTTCGCCGAGGGTGGCGATCCGGGCGTAGCCGGCGAACGCGAAGAACAGCAGGCCCGCCGCCTGCAGGACACCGCCCGCGGTCGCGTCCGCGCCGATGTCCAAGCGGGTCGTGTCCACGGCGCCGGAGGTGAGGGAGGCGACCACGACGGCGGCCAGCACCGTGAGGACGAGGGCCACGATGACGCGGGTCAGCAGGGCGGACTTCCGCACGCCCGCGTAGTTGACCGCGGTCAGGGCCACCACGGCGGCGACGGCGAACGTGTGGGCCTGGTCGGGCCGGATGTAGGAGCCGACGGTCAGGGCCATGGCGGCGCAGGAGGCGGTCTTGCCCACGACGAACGCCCAGCCGGCGAGGTAGCCCCAGAACTCGCCCAGCCGCTCCCGTCCGTAGACGTAGGTGCCGCCGGAAGCCGGGTAGAGGGCGGCGAGGCGGGCGGAGGAGGTGGCGTTGCAGTAGGCGACGACGGCGGCGAGGGCGAGACCGAGCAGGAGACCGGAGCCGGCCGCGCGTGCGGCCGGTGCCAGGGAGGCGAAGATCCCGGCGCCGATCATCGATCCCAGCCCGATCAGCACCGCGTCCGGCACCCCCAGGCGCCGCTGAAGTTCGTCCGGCACCCCGGGTGAGGGCGAGGGTGTGCTGCTCAAGTCCGTCTCTCCTTGCGGGCCGCGCTCAGGCACATGTCGCGTGGTCCGCGCGCCAGTACGGTCGGCACGATAAGGGATCGAACTGAACTCCCGGCGAACCGTGCCGGGCAGTGCGGCCGTTTGTCCGTGGCCGGGAGCGGGAGGGTACGCGGGGTGGCGGACCGTGCCCCGGCAGCGCCCGCCAGGGGTGGCACCCGTGCGCCCAGGCCGGCGCGGCGCTCCTGCCCGCACCCGGTCGGATCGTTCGGTGCCGCCGCCCGCTACAGCGGATTGTCCCCGTTCCGGTTGAACAGGTCCCCCGGCTTGAACATCTGCCGGGCCACCACATGTCCGTTCCCCGCCGCCATGCGGAACCACGGTTCCGACGGGGGGAGGCCGTCGCGCTCCTCCACCAGGCGCCCCATCTCCCACATCGACTCGACGTCGCCCGCGTCGGCGGCCCGGCGCAGCAGCCGCTCCGCCTCATCCGGTTCGCCGCGGATCTTGGCCATCATGCCCAGGACCCGTAGGGCGTTGAGGTCGCCCGCCTCCGCGGCGGCGGCCAGGGCCTCCGGGCTCATACGCCGCCTGGCCAGAACGATTCCCCGGACGGCCAGAACGACGCCGAGGGCCCACAGGACCCAGCTCAGCCGTGTGACGAGGCCGTTGTCCATCGTCACCCCGACGACGGTCAGCACGCCGGCGAGGAGCAGTACGAGTACTGTCACCCATCCCCCAGGGGTACGCGATACCGGTACAGGCGTCAGCAGGATAGAGGCCGCCCCCGCCCCGCGTAAGGGGACGCCATCCCGAAGGCCCTCGGCATCGGCCGCGACGCCGGGGTCTGCCGGGCCGGCGTTCCGGGCGGGCCGGCCGTCAGGGCGGACGGCATGCCTCGCAGCCGTGGCCGTCGATCGCTTCCGCCAGGTCGCGAGCCGCCGCCCGTACCGCGGGATTCCCGTCCCCGATCAGTACGCCCTCTTCGGGGCCCTGTACGGCTCCGGAAGAGGAAGCGGGTCACGAGTCCTGGGCGGATCGCCGTGCGAGGTCCAGCGCGATGTCCGTGATCATGTCTTCCTGACCGCCGACCATCTTGCGTCGTCCGACCTCCACGAGGATCGAGCGAGTGTCGAGTCCGTACCGCTCGGCGGCGAGTTCGGCGTGTCGCAGGAAGCTGGAGTACACGCCCGCGTATCCGAGGGTGAGTGTCTCGCGGTCGACGCGCACTTCGCGGTCCTGTAGGGGACGTACCAGGTCGTCGGCGGCGTCCATCAGCGGGAACAGGTCGCAGCCGTGCTTCCATCCGTGGATGTCCGCCACGGCGATGAACGCCTCCAGCGGGCAGTTCCCGGCGCCCGCGCCCTGCCCGGCGAGGGACGCGTCGACGCGGATCGCGCCGCTTTCCACGGCCACCACGCTGTTCGCGACGCCGAGGGCGAGGTTGTGATGGGCATGGATGCCCATCTGTGTCTCGGGGGCGAGGACGTCTCGGTAGGCCCGAAAGCGTGCGCGGACGTCGTCCATGGTCAGGCGCCCGCCCGAGTCCGTGACGTACACGCAGGTGGCGCCGTACGACTCCATCAGCTTGGCCTGGCGGGCGAGGTCGGCCGGTTCCGCCATGTGGGACATCATCAGGAAGCCGGCGACGTCCATGCCGAGTTCGCGGGCGGCCGCGATGTGCTGGGCGGAGATGTCGGCCTCGGTGCAGTGGGTCGCGATCCGCACCGAGCGGATGCCGAGCCGGTGTGCCTGCTCGAGGTCGCGCACCGTCCCGATGCCGGGCAGGAGCAGTGTGGTGGGGATCGCCTGCCGCGCGGCGTCGGTGACGGCCTCGATCCATTCCCAGTCGGTGTGGGCGCCGACGCCGTAGGTGAGGGACGAGCCGGAGAGGCCGTCGCCGTGTGCGATCTCGATCGCGGCGACGCCCGCCGCGTCCAGTGCGGAGGCGATGGAGCGGGCCTGTTCGACGGAGTAGCGGTGCCGGACCGCGTGCATGCCGTCCCGCAGGGTCACGTCCTGGATGTAGAGATCGCTGGTCACTTGGACGGCACCTCCTGCTTGTGGTGGGCGGCGATGCGCTCGGCGGTGCGCAGCGCGGCGGAGGTCATGATGTCGAGGTTGCCGGCGTAGGCGGGCAGGTAGTGGGCGGCGCCCTCCACTTCCAGGAAGGCGGAGACCTTCCAGGCCGTGCCGTCGCGCTCGCTCGCCGGGAGGAGGCCGCGCTGGGGGTCGTCGGCCGGCACCCGGTCGAACTGGACCTCCTGCTTGAGCCGGTAGCCCGGTACGTACTGCTGGACGGTGCGCTCCATGGCGAGGACGGCCTCGCGCACCCGGTCGGTGTCGCAGTCGGAGACGAGGCAGTACACGGTGTCACGCATGATCAGCGGCGGTTCGGCGGGGTTGAGGACGATGATGGCCTTGCCGCGTGCCGCGCCGCCGACCTTCTCGATGGCGGAGGAGGTGGTCTCGGTGAACTCGTCGATGTTGGCGCGGGTGCCGGGGCCCGCGGAGCGGGAGGAGATCGACGCGACGATCTCCCCGTAGTGGACGGCGGTGACGGAGCTGACGGCGGCCACGATCGGAATGGTGGCCTGGCCTCCGCAGGTGACCATGTTCACGTTGTGCGAGGAGAGGTGTTCGTCGCCGTTGACCGGGGGGACCACGTAGGGGCCGATGGCCGCCGGTGTGAGGTCGATCAGTGTGCGGCCCAGCGGGCGGATGACCTCCTCGTGGCGCTGGTGGGCGCCGGCCGAGGTCGCGTCGAAGACGATCTCGACGTCCGCGAACTCGGGCATGCGTACGAGCCCGTCGATCCCCTCGTGCGTGGTGGGGACCTTGAGACGCCGGGCGCGTGCCATGCCGTCGGACTCGGGGTCGATACCGGCCATCGCGACGATCCGCAGGGTTTCCGACAGCCGTAGCACCTTGATCATGAGGTCGGTGCCGATGTTGCCGGAGCCGATGACGGCGACTTTGGTGGTCACTGGGCAGCTCCTTCGGGGGCGAAACGGACGCGGACGGAGCCGAGTCCCGAGATTCGGGCCTCGAACCGGTCCCCGGGAGCGGCCGGGACCATCGGCCCCAGAGCCCCGGTGAGGATCACATCGCCTGCCTTCAGCGAGTCGCCCATCTCGGCCAGAGCGCCGGCCAGCCACACCGCGGCGTTGAGGGGGCCGTCCAGGCAGTCGGCGCCGGTGCCCGAGGAGACCTTCTCGTCACCGCGCAGCAGCGTCATGGTCACCTGTCGCAGGTCGATGCCGGTGAGCGGGACGGGGGTGCCGCCGAGTACGAAGAGTCCGCTGGAGGCGTTGTCGGCGACGGTGTCGGTGAAGGTGATGTCCCAGTCGGCGATCCGGCTGTCGACGATCTCCAGGGCGGGCAGGGCGAAGTCGGTGGCGCGGATGATGTCGGCGACATGAGGCTCCGCCATGTCGAGGTCGGCGCCGAGCACCAGCGCCACTTCCGCCTCCACCTTCGGCTGCAGCAGCCGGCCGACGGGGATGCTGCCGCCGTCCGGTACGGCCATGTCCGACAGCAGGGCGCCGAAGTCGGGCCGGTCCACGCCCAGCTGAGCCTGTACGGCGGGTGACGTCAGCCCGATCTTGCGCCCGACGACCCGGCGTCCGTCGGCCAGTTTCCGTTCCACATTGAGTCGCTGCACCGCGTACGCCGCGCTGACGTCATGGGCGGGGAGCCGGTCGCGCACCGGCGGCACCGGTTTGCCGGTCTGTTCGGCCCGTGCCAGCAGGTCGGCGGCCTCGCGGACCGCGGGGGAGTTCATGGCGGACGACCTCCGGGATGGGTCGGGACAGGAGTGGGTGGTTCGATGAGGCAGGTATAGACGGTGGGCCACCGGGAACCAAGGAACGTTCCGCCACACGGAACATATGGGCCTGGACCAGCCCTTCCGTGGCAGGCTGGAGTCGTGACAGGCAACGACTCGGTGCAGGGCAGCATGCTCGACAGGGCGGTGTGGCTGCTGGACTGCTTCCGCCCCGAGGGCGGCAGGCGACGTCTGTCCGAGCTGGCCGCCGGCACCGGACTGGCCAAGAGCACCGTGCACCGGCTCGCCGCCGACCTGGTGCGCCTCGGGCTGCTGGAGCGTGTCGGGCAGGAGTACCAGCTCGGCGGTCTGCTCTTCGATCTCGGCGGTCTGGTGCCGCGCCGCCAGGAGCTGCGTGAGACGGCGCTGCCGTTCCTTCAAGACTTGTTCGAGGCAACGCGGGAGACGGTCCACCTCGGCATCCGGGAGGACCGGTCGGTGGTCTATCTGGAGCGCATCCACGGCCATGAGAAGCTGCCCCTGCCTTCCAGGGTGGGTGGCGCCCTGCCCCTCAGCTGCACCGGTGTGGGGAAGGCGCTGCTCGCGTTCTCCCCTCGTCAGGCGAGCGAGGAGGTGCTTGCCGGCCCGCTGCCCCGTCTCACCCCTCACTCGGTGACCGATCCGGTCCGTCTGCGCGTGTTGCTGGACCAGGCCCGGCTGGCGGGCCTGGCCTACGAGGAGCAGGAGGCGGTGGTCGGGGTGAACTGCGTGGCGTCCCCCGTCTTCGCCGCGGACGGCACGGTGGTCGCCGCCGTCTCGGTGGCCGTTCCCGTGGCTCGCTGGTATCCGGCCCAGCTCGGCACCGCGGTGCGCACAGCGGCGCTGGGCCTGACCCGGGCGCTTCGCTGACGGCGTCGCGGCACCGCCCGCCTCGCGGGGTCCTCGGCGGGACTGCACCGGAGGAGATCGGCGTCCGCGCGTCACCGCGCTGCGACCGGATCCAGGTCGGCGCCTCCCGCGACGCCGGAGGCCGGTTCCGCTCGACGGTGCCGCCCCTGCGCGTCAGCTCGGGATCAGGTCCCGCGGAATCCGAGGGGCCACGACCGCCGAGTCCGGGTGCGGCCCCTCCGGGCGCTCCATGCCCACGGAAGTGACCCGGCCCCTGCGGGACCGTCCCGATCACCTGCCGTCCGTGTCTCCGTCCGTGTCTTCGGCACCCGCGCCGGCCTCCCGTGCCGCCTGGTCAGCCTGTTCTGCCTTCATCGCCGCCCGCACCTCCGCCTCCGGTACGACGGACATGCCCAGGCCGGCGGCCGTGCTCCGGGCCTCACTGCGAACGTACACCGACTCGTCGGCGCGCTCGTTCATGCCGGCCAGGACCGCCGCCCGCACCTCTGGAGTGTCCCGCCCGGCGAGTCCCCGGAGCGCGACCTCCCGGATGTTCGGGTTGTCGTCCCACGTGGCGGCCAGCAGCGCTTCGGTCGCCTTCTCCTCCGGATAGCCGCCCAGCACGGAGAGGGCACCCCGTCTGATCCGGTACCCCATCCAGTCGTGGTGGCCGAGCACCGCCGGACCCTCCCGGGCCGCCGCGAGCATCGGCGCCAGCGCCGCCGGATCGCGCCGTGCCTTCAGGGCATCGACGGCCGACTCGTGCGGTATCCCCCACTCCGCCGTATAGACGGGCCAGCCGACGTGCCGGAAAACGGCCAGCAGGTGGTTCAGCGACGCCCGGCCCGGCCGGTGGGTGAGCGCCGACACCGCCTCCCCCGACTGGAAGGCGCCGTCACCGCCCTCCGCCACCGCGCCGAGGAAGCGTGTCACCGAGGGCTGCGGGTGGTGCGCCAGCGCCTGGGCATGACCGGCGAAGCGGTCCGCGTCGGCCGACAGCGGTTCCATCAGCGCGTCCACCAGCCAGTCGGGCAGCATCCGGCCGGCGGCCACCGCCCGTACGGCCTGCTCGGGCTCGGCCCGCAGCACCGCCCCGAAACGCGCCAGGAGCCGTTCCCGCAGCGGCCCGGACGGCTCCCCCTCCCCGCCGAGGTCGCCCAGCATGCGTACCGCGTGCAGCACCCCCGCGAAGTCGTCCGCCGCGTCCGGATCACCGGTCGCCCGCGGGTGCGGTGCGAGCAGATGGTCCAGCAGCCGCTCGAACCGGGCCTGCCCCTCGAAGACCAGGGTCAGGCGTCCCAGCATCGCGAGGGTGTCCTCCCAGCGGGCCGCGTCCGCGCCGCCGCCCGTGTGCCGGTCCACCTCCGCGAGGGCCTCCTGCTCCGGCAGATCAGTCAGATGACGGGCCGTCAGATACTCCGCGAACGACCGGTGCGCGAAGAGATACGGCTGCTCCCGCCCCCCGCTCGGGTCGCCGAGCGGCTGGAGCACCCCCGCCTCCACCGACAGGGTGCGCAGCACCCCCGCCGCGTCCTGCCGGAGTTCCGTGAAGGACGGCCCGGCGGACCGGACGGCCCTCAGCACCGCGCCTCGGGGCATCACGTCCGCCCAGCCCTCCGGGCGGGTGGCGAAGTGGTGGGCGACCGGGGCCAGGATGCCGAGCAGCCGGTCGGCTTCGGTGTCGTCGGCGGCGGGGGGCCGCTGCTCGTGGACGAGGAAACGCCGCAGCATCCGTTCGTACAACTCGCCCTTGGACGAGGGCAGCTCCGGCGCCCCGCCGCCCGTCGGCACCTCCTCGGCGAGAGCGCAGAGCAGGGCCAGCAGCAGCGGCACGTTCCCCAGCCCGGCCAGTCCGGGGGAGGCGGCCCGGGACCGCACGGAGTCGCGTGCCTCGGGCGTGAGCGGCCAGACGGCGACGACGGCGCGCGTCTCCTCGGGCCCGAAGGGGTCGAGGAGCAGCTCCTTCCAGGCCGGCCCGCCACCGGTGGGCGGCGGGCCGGTGTAGCCGGCCCGCCGGGCGGCCACGACGGCCCGCAGCAGAGGCGAGGCGGTGGCCATCACCTGGTGGAAGGCGGTCCTGGCGGCAGAGCCGGGCAGCTCGTCGTACGCGTCCAGCAGCAGCACCAGCCGCCCGGCCTTCAACTCCGCGACCAGCTCGGCCCGGTCGCCCTCCTCGATCGCTCCGACGCCTGCGAGATGGCCCGCCACCGCCTCCGCCAGGGCCGGTTCGCCACGGGCCGCCAGTTCCCCGCAGCGCAGCAGCACCGGCAGCGGCTCGGGGTCCGCCGGACTGCCGTCCCCGGCGCTCTGCCCGTACGGTCCCCGCCGGCCGTCCCCGCCCGCCGGACCGTCCGCGCGCTTGTGACGGGCGATCAGCTCCCGTGCGGCACGGTGGACCTGCATACGCAGCAGCCAGGACTTCCCGAGGCCGGCGTCCGCCAGCAGCATCACACGCGGGTGTTCGGCCACCGCCTTCGCCCAGGAGACCGGGTACTCGGAATCGCGCGCGCGGGCGCTGGGGACGGGCCGGACCGTGCGCGGCTGGTCGAGCGCGGCCGGGTCGAGCCCGAGCGGCAGATAGTGCGGCACACCGGCCCGCTCCAGCACCCCGGCGAAGTGCTCGGCGAGGGTGAGCGCGAGGGGAGGTCGAGGGACGACGGGCGGTGGGACGGCGGCCTGTGGGCGGCCGTCTGCGGTACCGGACTCCGGAGCCGCCCGGCCCTGCCCCTGTGTGCGGGCTGCCCGGTGCCGGGCGCGCCAGATGTCCAGGTCGCCGGCCTCCGGAGGCAGTGCGATCCGGGGCCGCCGGGTACGGGCGTGGGCGACACAGCCCACGACGAACGACTCGACGGTGTCCTGCCGCGGCCGGCTCTTGCCGCGCAGCAGATTGTGCAGCGCGGTCCGGGAGACCGCCCGGCCCTCCCGGGCGGCGGCCAGGACCAGCCCGTCCAGCGACGGCTCACCCACCGCCTCGTACAGCTCCGACAGCGCCGGACGCAACGGTGTCCCGGCGGACGCGAGGTCCGGCGCCCGGCCGGTCCCCGCGTCCTCGGCGGCGCGCGCGACCGCGCCGGCATCGGCGAGTGCCCCGCCCGACTCCTCCGGCACCAGGCCCCCTTCAGCTCACCGGTCCCCACGCGCACCGCGTCAGAGCGGCCGCCGACCGGTGTCCCTTCCCGTCCCTCTTCGTCCACTTTCCCTATGTGAACGGGGGTGAACGCCCGCGACCCGACTGTGGTTTCCACAAGGCCCCGCACCGAGGGGCCGCCGGGCCGAGGAGGCCATCATGTTCGAACTGCAGACTATTGCACAGCAGTTGTGGGAGTCGCTCCCGGTCCTCGTCACCGCGTTGAGGACCGCCGCCGCTGCCCTCTCCCTGGGGAGGACGGCGGTCACCGCGCTCCGGCGCCGACCGCCGGCGGAGGAGGGTCGCCGGGATCGCTGACCGGCCGACCGCGCGACCGTACCGGCCCCGCCCGCCCCTCCCTTCCGATGGGGGGGCCGGCGGGGCCGTTCGCCGCAGCGCCGGGGGGGCGTTCGGCGCCCATGCGTCCGGAGCCTCATTCCGGCGGATCTCAAAGCATGGAATTTCCAATGATTTGATTTTCCATGTAACGTCGTGGTCATGGACGACCGGCAGCTGAACGAAGAGCTCCACGACTACCTGTTCGCGATGCGCACCCAAGTGCATGCCGAACTCAGGGAACTGGCCCGGGAAGCGGGGCTGACCGATACCCAGACCGATGCGCTGTGGAGGCTCAGTCGCGGGCCGGAGATGACCGCGCGCCGACTGGCCGACCGCTTGCAGTGCGACGCCTCGACCGCCACGTCGATGATCGACCGGCTGGAGAAGCGCGGTCTGGTCCGCCGTGTGCCCCACCCCACCGACCGCCGCGTGAAAGTCATCCAGCTCACCCCCGAGGGGTGCGCGCTGCGTGATCGTGTCATCCAGCACACCACCAAGCACTCGCCCTTCGCCCGCCTCGACCGCGAGAGCAGGCTGCGGCTGCACGCCCTGCTCCGCGAAGCGATCGACGGCACGCACTCGACAGGCGAGGCCGGCGATGTCATGGGCACTCCGAAAAAGGAGCAGCAATGAGCGGCAAGACCACCGTCATCACGGGAGGATCCTCCGGCCTGGGCCTGGCGACGGCACGCCACCTGGCCAGGGCCGGGCACAGCGTCGTCCTCGTCGGCCGGGACCCGCTACGCACCCGGGCCGCCGCCGAGAGCCTGCGCGGCCTGGCCCCTTCGGACGCCGAAGCGGCCCCGCCGAGGACGTACACCGCGGACCTGGAGCAGTGGTCGCAGGTGCGCGACCTCGCGTCCAAGCTCGCGGCCGACGCCGTCCCCGTGGACGTCCTCATCAACAACGCGGGGGCGGCCTTCCCCCGGTACGAGCGGACGGGGGACGGAGCGGAACGCACCTACGCGCTCAATCACCACGCCCCGTTCCTGCTCACGCACGCCTTGCTGGCCCAAGGAGCGCTCACGTCCCGGGCGCGGATCATCAACATGTCCACGTACGTGGAGAAGCGAGGCAGGCTCGACGCCGCGGATCCGGATGTGGCGGGAACATCGTGGGGCAGCCGTTTCTACCACCAGATCAACGTCTACGCGACGAGCAAGCTCGTCAGCCTCCTGGCGGCACGAGAACTGGCACACCGTCTGCCCGACGGCATGAGCGTCTACAACGCCAATCCCGGCATGGTCAAGGGCACCGCGATCAACAGCAACGCCGGCGGCCTGATGCGGTTGAGCGCCCCGCTGTTCCGCCCGTTCGCCATCACCCTGGACGAAGGTGTGCGGACACCTGTCTGGCTGGCCACCGCCTCGCCCGCACCGCACCCCAGCGGCGGCTTCTTCAGCGAGTCTCGGCCCGACACCCCTTCGCGCACGGCTCTGGACGACGCCCTCGCCCGCACCGTGTACGCCAGGACCGCGGACCTCCTCAAGGTGGCGCCCCTCACGAGGTAGGGCCGCCGCACGGCACCGACGTCCGGGGCGCGCGTCCTCGCGACCACCTGTCGGGCGCCGACGCGCTGGAGCGACAGAGCCCGGCCCACACGGTCTGCGGCCGGGCGAACGACGCACCCTGGCTTGCGCGGGTTCGAGGTCAGGGCAGGGTGAGGACGCGGGGGCCGTCTCCGGTGATGGCGATGGTGTGTTCGAAATGGGCGGCCCGACTGCCGTCGATCGTGCGCAGGGTCCATCCGTCGGTGTCGGTGTAGTAGTCGTTGCGTCCTCCGGCCATGAACATGGGTTCGATGGCGAGGGTGAGGCCGTGGCGCAGAGGGAAGCCGCGGCCGGGTCGTCCATGGTTGGGGACGTGGGGGTCTTCGTGCATCTGGCGGCCGATGCCGTGGCCGCCGAAGTCGGCCGGCATGCCGCAGTCGGCCTTGCGGGCGACCGTGCTGATGGCATGGGAGATGTCTCCGATGCGGTGGCCGACGGTGGCGGCGGCGATGCCGGCGTCCAGGGCCTGCTGGGTGGCGGCGATGAGTTCGAGGTCGGCAGGGCGCGGGGTGCCGACGGTGAAGCTGATCGCGGCGTCGCCGGTCCAGCCGTCGAGTTCGGCTCCGCAGTCGATGCTGACCAGGTCGCCGTCGCACAGGCGATAGTCGTCGGGGATGCCGTGCGAGACGGCGTCGTTGACGGAAGTGCAGAGCACGGCGGGGAAGGGGACGGGGGCGAAGGAGGGCTGGTAGCCCAGGAACGGAGAACGTGCTCCGGCCTTGGCGAGAACGGCGCCGGCGGCTTCGTCGAGGTCCCGCAGGCGCACTCCCACAGCCGCCGCCGCGCGGGCGGCCTCGAGTGCGTGGGCCACGACGCGTCCGGCTTCCCGCATGGCCTCCAGTGCCGTGTCGGTCTTGATTTCCACCATGTGTGACTCCCTGCGATGCAACACTACCCAATACTTATACCGGTATTAGTATCACGGACATGGTGCGAGTTCCCTTGAGTCCGCAGGAGCGGCAACGCGGAGAGCGCTTCGGGATCCTGCTTCGCCGGGCCCGCGGTGACCGCAGCATGGCCGAGGTGGCGGCAGCCGCCGGGGTGTCCGCCGAAACACTCCGCAAGATCGAGACCGGCCGGGCCCCGACCCCGGCCTTCTTCACCGTGGCGGCCTTGGCCCACGCCCTGCGTCTGTCACTCGACGACCTGGCCGCCGCCTGCGCGGAAGACGCCGAAGGCGGCGAGCGGGCCATGTCGGCGTGAGGGCGGGCGCGCCCCGTCTCGCTGGTCCCGTGGAGCAGGTGGAGGGCGCTGGCACTCTTGCCCTATGGCAATCGCGGGATCTCGCACGAAGACGACGAACACATGGCTGATGCCGGCCGATGAGGTGCTTCTGGGGCAGCGGATCGCCGAGGCGGTTCCCTCGTCCGGATGGCATTGCAGTCACCCGGGGCCGCCTGGATTGCACCAGGTGCACTTGCATGCCTCGATCGAGTCCGCGCTGGGCTGCGGAGGGACGCAGGCGTTCCTCGGCCTCCCGGCGGGCGCTTCCCTGCCACCGGCGATCATTCCGGCCGCGGGGGTCAGTACGCCGCTCGGGCCGCCGGCCTCGGCAGTCGTCCAGCTGCTCCGTTCACGTCTCAGGAGGGACGAGCAAGGCGAGTTCCTCGAGAGCGGGCGACTCGCAGTGCGGTGGTCCGAGCCCGAAGTCGGACCGGAAACGCATCGGACGCTCACCGAACACACACGGCTGATCTGGACGGCATTGCGTGCCTCGACCCGGCCGGCCGTGACCGAGACGGCCGACGGTCGCCGCACTTCGGGAATGAGAATCGGGCCCGCCGCCCGTGACGAGGTGATCCGTCACGGGGTGTTGCTGACGCACCCCGGCGCTCAGCGGTTTCGGCTGGTGAACTGATGGCTGCGGCCGGTCACACGAGTCCTGGTCGACAGCGGACGGCCGGGCGACCCGCACCCGACTGAGCCGATCCTGAACCGGTCCTGAACCGGTCCGTCAGGTCCCGTCCGGACCGCCGTGAGACGGCCGGTCGGGGGCGTCCGTGCGCCCATCCGCATGCCTTCCCAACGATCCGACATATTTCGGACTCACCTGTTCCAGTCATGAAGCGAGCGTCCGCCACCGGTCCGACCGCGCCGTCACCGGCCCTCCATCGACCGCGAACAGCACGGGAGCCCTGCCATGACCGCCACGCCCGACCCTCCCCGGGAGCCCGCCGAGGCCCTGTACGACTGCGCCGCCGAGCCGATCGCCGGGATCGTGGCCGAGTTCGTGGGCAAGCGCATGGGCGACCGGATCGTCCAGGGGCAGGATCCGGTCCTGCGTCCGGTCTTCGTGAAGTACCACGGCACCGCACGCGGCGTGCTGACCGTGGCGCCCGATCTCCCACCGGAGCTGCGGGTCGGCTTCCTGGAGGCCGCCCGGCGGCAACCCGCCGGCCTCACGGCCTGGGTCCGCTTCTCCAGCGACACCCTGCCGAACCTGACCGACTTCCGCCGGACCCTCGGCATGGGCGTCAAGCTGTTCGGCGTGCCCGGCCCGAAGCTGCTGGAGGACGAGAGCGCGGCCGACACCCAGGATCTCGTACTCCAGAACCACGACGTCTTCTTCGTCGACACCGCCCGGGACATGTGCGAGTTCCAGCAGGACCGGGAGGCGTACCAGCAGACGCACCCCGTCACCCGCGACATCCTGGCGGCGATGCGCAAGCCGGAGGAGAGCACGCTGACGGCGACGTACTGGGGTGTGCTCCCCTACGCCTTCGGGCCCGAGCGCCATGTGAAGTACAAGCTCGTGCCGGTGAGCCGCGCGCCCGGCGACCCGTCGGCGACGCCGCCGGACGAGGACCCCTCCTTCTTCCGGAGCGATCTCCGGCACCGGCTGATCGGCGGCGAGGCGTCCTTCGACCTGATGGTGCAGTTCCGCGCCGATCCGGACGCGATGCCGCTGGACCGGGCGACCGTACGCTGGGAGGAGGCGCAGAGCGCCCCCGTGCGGGTGGCCCGGCTGACGCTCCATCAGCAGGACGTCAGGGCGCGCGGCCAGGACGCCTACGGCGAGAACCTCGCCTTCAACCCCTGGCACAGCCTGCCGGAGCACCGGCCGGCCGGCAGCGTGGCCGACGCCCGCCTGGTCGTCTACCGGGCGGCGGCTCAGCGTCGCCGGGACGCCAACGGCGTTCCGGCGACGGAGCCCGGCCCCGCCCGGCCGCGGTCCACCGAACCGCACGGGCGCGACACCCGGATCGTGCGCGCGGCCATCCACCCCGCGATCGGGGTGGCACGGGTCGGCGACAGCGCCGACGAGTTCTTCTTCGGCCCGGAGACCGACGACCCTCCGCCGCTGCCCACCGGCACGTACAAGGACGCCACCGGCGCGCTGAAGCGCCAGGCCGCCCGCTTCCGCGTCTACGGCTACAACGCGGCCGGGGAGGCGGTCGCCGAGCTGACGGCGGACAACGCGGACGTCCACTGGACCGTGCACGTGGCCAACAAGAAGGCCGCCTGGTACCGGTTCGAGCTGGCGCTGGACATCCCCGAAGCGGACCAGGCGGCCCCCACCACCCCGCGCAACGCCCTGGTGCCGGCCTGCGAACGAGGCCGGCTCGTCATCGACCCCGGCCCCCGGTCGGTCCGGGGACGCGACCGTGCCGGCCTCCCCGAGTACCGGTTCGACACCGGGACCTTCCTCGGCGGCACCGTGTACCTGGGCGAGTTGCGCACCGACGGCGCCGGCCGTCTGGTCTTCCTCGGCGGGCGCGGCGTCTCCGCCTCCAAGGACAACACGCCGGCCGGGCACTTCGCCAACAACGACGGCTGGCACGACGACGTCTCGGACGGACCGGTGACCGCGCGGGTCCGCGTCGACGGGCGGACCGTGCCCGTCGACCCGGCCTGGGTGGTGGTCGCTCCCCCGAACTTCGCCCCGACCCTCAAGTCGGTCCGCACCATGTACGACCTGCTGTACGACGTCTTCGTGACCGCCGGGACCCTGCCGCCCCCGCCGCGTGCCTCGTTCACCCGTGACGTGCTGCCGGTGCTGCGCCGCCTGTGCGACCTCCAGTGGGTCAACCGGGGCATCGCCGCACAGTTCGGGCACGGCGGGCGCGAGCATCTGCTCGCCCCGGACCGTCTCGCCCGGCTGGCCGACCCGGGCCCGCGCCACCGTGAGCTGCGCCAGCAGATCTGGGCCACCATGCGCGACCCCGACCGCGACGGGCTCTCCCCCGTGCCCTGGCCGCCGCTGTACGGCGACTCGATGAGCGTGCGGCCCGTCTCCGTACGGCAGCATCTGACGCTGTCCTCGCTCCAGTACCGGCTGCTGGCCCTCTGGGCCGCCGGGGACTTCGACGCCGACTACGACCCGTCCGCGGAACCACCGCGGACGCTGGACGACGTGCCGCCGGCACAACGGCCCGAGACGCTCGACCGGGCCGCTCTCTCCTTCTGCGTCGCCGACGCCTTCCATCCCGGCTGTGAGCTGACCTGGCCGATGCGCCACCCCACCATGTACTCCGCGCCCTTCCGGCTGCGGCACCGCGACCCGGCCGCACCCGAGCCGTCCTGGGGCAGCGTGCTCACCCCGCAGACGGCGCTCTCGGTCGACGGTCCGCTGTACGCGCAGGAGCCGGGCGGTCTGACCCGGTGGATGGCCGTGCCCTGGCAGACCGACACCGCGCGCTGCCGCTCCGGCTACTACCTGGGTTTCGGCCCCCGGTACGACCCCTATCTCCCCACCTTCTGGCCGGCCCGGGTCCCCAACCAGATCCTCACGGAGGAGGACTACGAGACGGCCATCGCCCAGGACAGCACGCCCGAGGAGCGGCAGGTCGCCTTCGAACGCCGGGCGGTCTGGGACCGGTGGCTGCCCGCCGACCGCATCGCGCAGATGAACGCGATGGTCAAGGACTTCGGCAAGCTCGGCCTCGTGGAGCGGCGGCCCGGATCCGCCTCCGACACGGACCTGCCCGCGACGATGCTGGTCGAGACCGGGGTGGGGTTCCAGCCTGAGGAGCCGCCTCCCGCGCTGCGGAATCTGCGCGCCCTGCATGTGCCGGAGGCGGCCGACCCCCGGGTGCGGGATGCCGCGGTCGCCGACGCCATCGTGCTGGCCGACGCACCCGACGAGGAGGTGTTGGCGGGCTACTTCGAGAAGGTGGTGCGCTTCCCCGGCCCGGAGTCCACGGGTTCGCCCTCCCCCGGCCGTGACCCGGCCCGTTCCCCTGGCCCGGCGTGAGCACCTCGGCACCGGCCGCACCGCCCGTGCGCGGCACCCGATCCGGCGGCCGTTTCGAGGCGGTGGTGGCCGGGGGCGGCCCGGCGGGCTCCGTGGCGGCCCTGGTGCTGGCGCGGGCCGGCCGCCGTGTGCTGCTCGTGGACCGGGCGGGTCCGGAGCACCGCGCGTTCAAGGTCGGGGAGACGCTGCCGCCCGCCGCCCGGCCGCTGCTGACCGATCTCGGCCTCTGGGCCTCCTTCTCCGCCGGCGGGCATCTGCGCTGCACGGGGACCTATGCGTCGTGGGGGTCCGGGGAACTCCACGGCCGCAGCCACCTCTACGACCCGCACGGGCACGGCTGGCACCTGGACCGGGACCTGTTCGACGCGTTCCTGCGGAACGCGGCGGTCGCGGCGGGCGCGCGGCTGCACCGCGGGGAGGTCGTCCGGCACCTGGCGGACGAGCGGGGCGTACTGATCCGGAACGGGGGCGTGCTGGAGCGGGTCGGCTGCCGGTGGGTGGTGGACGCGACCGGCCGCCGCGCGGTGATCGGACGGCGGCGGGCCCGGCGCATCGGACGGGACCGGCTCGTCGCGGCGTACGCCCTGCTCGGCCACCGGCTTCCCGGACCGCCGGACCGTCCCGACTCGTACGCCGGCCCCGCCCCGGACACCTCGGTCGCCCCGGACACCTCGTCTCCCGCGGAGACGGCGAGCGCCTCGACCGGCAGGCGGGCGTGGCGGGCCGGGAACGCGGGACACGCCTCGGACACAGAGTCGGACACCGAACTGCGCACCCTGGTCGAGGCCGTCCCCGGGGGCTGGTGGTACACCGTCCGGGTCCCCGCCGGGCGGCTGGTCGCCCATCTCACCGACGCCGACCTCTGCGGCGCGGCCCTGCGCACACCCGGTGGCTTTCTCGGCGAGATCGCGCGGACCCGGCACATCGGGCGACGCGTCGGGGGTTACGACCCGGCCCGCGTCCCGGTGCCGCGCTGGAGCCCGGCCCATGGCCTGCGGCTCTCCCCGCCGTGGGGTCGGGGGTGGGTGGCGGCCGGTGACGCGGCGGTCGCCTTCGATCCGCTCTCCTCGCAGGGCATTCTCACGGCCCTCCACACGGGCGCGCGCGCCGGGCACGCGATCGACGTCACCCTGGCGGGCGGGACGGGAGCCCTCCCGGAGTACGCCGCCTTCGTGGCACGCGTCGCCGAGGCGTACGACCACCACCGCGCCGAAGCGTACGCCCGGGAACAGCGCTGGCCCCAGGCCCCGTTCTGGCGCCGACGGCACGAGGCGGGCTGATCCCCGTACATCCTTCCGGACGCCCCGGCCGCGCACGCCGGGGAGCGCGGGGCGCACGCCTGGGCCCTCGCCCGCGCTGAAGGCCGGTCGCGCCCACGACGACGCCGGACGGGGGGCCGTACCGGGGCGGCCTCGAAAGGTCCGGTCTCGGGCGCGGACGGCGACCGGGTCCGGGTCGGCCTCGCCTTCCGAAGGCCGGTCAGTGACGCAGGACGGCGGCGATCCGTTCGTGCTGGGAGAGCGTGCCGTCGGGGACGAAGGTGGCCTTGGCGCCGGTGCCGAGGGAACGCTCGATGACCTCGTCGACGATGTCCTCACGGGCCCCCGGCTGGCCCGCCTCGGCGGGGACGAGGTGCTCGCCGTCGTCACGGACGGTGGTGCGGAGATTCTCCTCGACCACCAGGTGGGCGACGCGGCCTTCGCCCGCGGCCTGCCAGACCTCGTCCAGTCCGGCGGCGAACCCCTGGCGGCTGCGGGCCCTGTCGAGCTGGGAGAGGGCGTCGTCGACCTCGTCGTCGGCATGGGCGCGGACGGCGGGCGCGATCGCCTGGTGGACGGTGCGGGCGTCGGCCTGGGCGAGACCGCCGTGCGGAATCTGCTGGGTGGCCGCCTTCGCGATCGAGCCCACCGCGTCCAGCAGGGCGAGCGCGGCGGCCTCGCCGACCACGTACAGCGGGCGGGGGTCGGCGGCGAGCACCCTGCCGATTTCGGTGTCGGCCTGCCGCAGGAAGGTCCTGGTCTCCTCGTCGCGGAACGTGCTGGGCGAGTCGCCGATACGTTCCTGGCGTTGGGGATCGGGCGCGGCGGACGCGCGTACCAGCGGGAAGCCGTGTCCGGTCTCTTCGGTGACGCGCTCTCGGCCGCCGTCCCAGAGCACCACTCGGTCGGCGGCGACGGCGAGCACCCAGTAGGGGCGCTCGGCGGCCTGCGCGGCGACGAGGTTGCGGGTGAGGAAGGTGTCGGAGAGGACCACCCGGGCGGGTGCGGTACGCCTGAACGACCAGACCTGGTGTTCGCCGGGCGCGGCGAGGATCGCCAGGCCGTCCTCGGCGTGCACCAGGTCGACCTCGGTGAGGGCCCGGTCGAGCTGCGCCAGCACATCGCTCCGGTCGGCGCGGGAGACCGCCGGGTCGGCCTCGACCTTCTCCTTCGCCTCGGCCAGCAGATTGCGCAGCCGGACCGGGTCCTGCGCGTTGTCCGGCTCCCGGCGGTGCGTGGGCATCACGATGGACACCGCCGGATAGGACCGGGGCCGGCGCAGTTCGGCGAGGACGGCGGGGTTGAGGGCGGGGCGCATGGAGACCCTTTCGAAGGCGGTTCGCGGGGTGGTCGCAGGGAGATTGCACCGGGAAGCTGCCCGTGCTCGCGCTTCGACATCCGCGGGCCGGTGGAAGATCACCCAATCCGGCGCGGCATCGCATGGGCACCCGCTGCCGGGCATCCGGGCGATGGCGGCGCGCCGGACGGCTCGGCAGACGTACTCCCCTGGGACGGCTCCGAGGTGCCGCCGCCGCGGAGCCGTGGCCAGGGGCCGTAACCCTCGGCAGGAAAGCGCGGGCGGAACCTGCCGTCATCGCCCGGCGGGGTCGAGGATGACCGGCAGCTCCGTCAGACCGCGGAAGGCCGGGAACGGTACTTCCAGCCAGGCCGCCTCCCGCGTGGGGTCGGCCAGGGCCACGCCGGGGAACCGGTCGAACAGCCCGGTGAGGGCGAGCTGTGTCTCCAGGCGGGCCAGTGAGGCGCCCAGGCAGTAGTGCACCCCGTTTCCGAACGCGAGGTGCGCACTCGGCGGTCGCTTCACATCCAGCGCGTCCGGCTCGTCGAACCTCAGCGGGTCGCGGTTGGCGGAGTTCAGCGCGATCTGGACCAGAGCGCCCTTCGGGATCCGTGTCCCGGCGATCTCCAGGTCCTCGTTCGCGTAGCGGAAGGTCGCGGTCTCCACCGAGCCGTCGTAGCGCAGCAGTTCCTCCACCGCCTGCCCGATCAGCTCCGGGTTCTCCTTCACCGCTCGCAGTTGTCCGGGGTGGCTGAGGAGTTGGTGGACGGAGTTGCCGATCAGATACGCGGCCGTCTTGTGACCGGCGAACATCAGCAGGAACGCCGTGGACACCAACTGCTGTTCGGTGAGCGGGCCCTCCTCGTCCCGGGCCTCGGTGAGGGCGCTGAGCAGATCGTCGCCGGGCCGGACCCGCTTGCGGGCGAGGAGTTCCGTGAAGTACGCGTGCAGGCTCTCCTCCGCCCGCTGCTGCGCCTGTTTGGCCTCCTTGCCGAAGTCGGTGTTGGCCACCGTCGTGGACCAGGTCTGCACATCCGCCCGGTCCTCCAGCGGTACGCCGAGCAGTTCGCAGATGACGACGATCGGCAGAGGGAACGCGAAGGCCGGCAGCAGGTCGACGGGCTCCCGCGTCGGGCAGTCGTCGAGCAGTGACCTCACGACCTCCTCGATGTGCGTCCGCAGCGACTCCACCCGGCGGGGGGTGAACGTCGAGCCGACCAGCTTGCGCAGCCGGGTGTGCTTGGGCGGGTCGGCGTTGAGCATATGGTCGTCCAGGGCCACCGACGAGTCACCGAAGATCCTCCGGTAGGCGTCCAGGGCCCCGTACATGTCCTTGCTCAGCCGGGGGTCGGTGAGCGCGGTCCGGGCGTCCTCGTACCGCGTGATGAGATAGGTGTCGATGCCGTGCGGCGGGCTCATCGGGCAGACGGGCGCGGTTTCCCGGAGGTGCTTGTACACCGGGTAGGGGTTCCGGCGGAACTCGGGGGTGCAGCGCGACGCCTCGGCGACGGGGTCGTTCACGGTGGTCACGGACGGCTCCTCAGATCGAAGACGGCCTCGGCGTTGCCTCCGAGGATGAGCTCCTGGGCCGCCTTGTCGACGGGCAGCTTCTCGATCATGCGCATGAGTTCCCCCAGCGGCACGGTCAGCGGCGGTGAGTCGGTGCCGAACAGCATCCGTTCGGGCCCCAGGACCTCCGCGTTCAGGCCCAGGTGCGCCGGGCTGAAGGTGCTGGTGTCGACGTACATCCGGCGCAGTGCCGCCGCGGGGTCGGCGGACGGCGGCATCGCCTCGCCCGCGGCCGGAGGCTTCGCCGCCCCGGCGGGCGGGCGGTGTGCGGCACCGGGCGGCGGGCCGCCGGTCCCCTGTGCGCCGGGCGGCCGGGCCGTCGGGGGGCCCGACGCGCCGCCTGCGCCCCAGTGCCGGGGGCGCGCCGCGGACTGCAGACGCTCCGGGAGCAGTGCCAGCGCGCCCCCGCCCGTCGAGCCGATCAGCCGCAGGGCGGGGTATTTCTCCAGCCAGCCGGCGAACGCGATCATGGCCATGCTCAGGGAGATGTCGTTGAACCGGCCGATCTGTTCGACGAAGCCGAGGTGGTCGACCCGGTCGGTGCCGGTCGGCTCGGCCGGGGCGTGGACCAGGACCGGCACCGCCGCCTCGGCGGCCAGGGCGAAGAACGAGTCGGCCCGCGGTGAGCCGAGGAGTTCGCCGTGGACGCTGGAGGTGGTGATCAGCCCGACGAAGGCGGGGTCCGCCAGGGTCTCCCGGACACCTTCCAGATGGTCGTCGTCGCCGAACGGGTTGGCGTACACGTATCCGCGCAGCTGGTCCGGGAAGGTGGCGATCAGACCGGACATCCAGGCGTGGAACTTCCGCAGCCGGTCTCGGGGCTGTGCGTAGTTGTCGACGCCCGGGATCCGTGCCATCGCGCCGGCGCCGACCGGGCTGCCGATGATGGTGAGGTCGATCCCCGCCCGGGCGCGGGCCGCGAGCATGCCGTCGACATCGGTCAGGCTGGGCGGCATGGGGAAGTTCCTGGCCGCCTCCGGTGGGGACAGATGTCCGTGGATGTCAATGATCACGACTGGTTCCCGCATTCGGTGTGAGTGCGTGGCCGACCGCTACACAGTCCTCGTCGCCGTGGCCCATGCGGGTGGCTCGGACATGGGTCTCGGCGGCGGCGGTGGCGAGCGGCAGCCGCAGTCCGGCCGCCTCGGCCTGGTCGGCGGCGAGCAGCAGGTCCTTGGCCATCAGCCGCAGCCGGAAGTCGGGCTTGTCGAAGCGTCCGGCGGCCAGGCGTCTGGACTTGAAGGCCATGACGGGTGAGGCGAAGCCGCTGCCCGCGATGGTGGTGAGGGCCAGTTCGCGGTCGAGGCCGGTGGCGGCGGCCAGTTCCACGGCCTCGGCCAGCGCCTGCACCTCTATGCCCATCAGCAGATTGAGCAGCAGTTTCATCCGCATGCCGGAGCCGAGCGCGCCCAGGTGGACGACCTGTTTGCCCAGCAGTTCGAGCAGCGGGCGGCCGGCGGTGAAGACCCGTTCCTCTCCCCCGACGAACAACCGCAGTTCGCCGGTGCGGGCGTGTTCCCGGTTGCCCAGCATCCCGACGTCCAGGACTGAGTGGGTGTCGGCGGCCAGCCGGACGACCTCCTCGGGGGCGACCGTGCCCGCGCAGACCAGCGAGCCGGGGTACGGCCCGTGCGCGAGGATCCCGTCGGGTCCGCGCAGGACGGCGGCGAGCGCGTCCCCGTCGGCGACGGTGCAGATGGCGGCGCTCGTCCCCTCGACGGCGTCGGCGGGGTGGGCGGCGGTGAAGGCGCCGGCCCGGCCGAGCGGCTCCGCGCGCTCCGCGGTGCGGTTCCAGACCCGTACCGGAACGCCCTGGTCGAGCAGGCGGGTGGCCAGTCCGGTGCCCATGCTGCCGAGTCCGAGGATGGCCACGGGGCGGTGGTCGCGGCTCATGACTTCACCCTCGCGGTCTCCTGCACGACCCGGTACCGCAGCGACTGCGTCTGGTCGACCCAGGCGCGCAGCGGCGCGAGCAGTGCGCGGTGGTCGTCGCCGCGCAGCCAGGCGAAGAAGTGCTCGGGCGTCTCCCACTCGCTGGTGATCACCCACTGCCGGGAGTCGTCGATCGGCTCGCCGAGCCGGTCGACGATGTGTCCGGGGACACCCGCGACGGACTTCCTTATTCGGTCGTACACCTCGCGGAACCCCTCTTCGCCGCCCTCGACGACATGGACCGCGTAGACCACGGAAAGCCTGTCGCTCGCAGGGCTGTTCGTCTCAGTGCGCATCTCTCCTCCTGACAGTGAGATCTGACATGGCACGATTCCCACGGACTCATGGCGGATGAGGCGACGCAACTGCGGGTCGGGGACGGCCCAACGGGGACACAGGCCACCCGTGTTTCCGCTGAGCCGGTCAGGTGAGCGGCCCGCGCGGGGCGTGGAGTTGAGCGCGACCGGGCCTTCGGGGAGTCTGAGGGTCCGGGCGGTACGGGACCGGACCCTCGCATGTGTCCGCCCGGACTCTGGGGCCCTCCGGGCGCGCACCGACCACGGCACCGTGACGCCGTCGGGCGCGAGAGAGGGCTGCCGGAAGCGGGCCCCTCCGCCGGGCGACTTCCTCGGCGGGTACGAGGAGATCGCCCGCCCGTCCGGGTGCACCGGGCCGCACCCGGTTGGGGCAGCCGTGACAGGACCCGCGGCAGGGGCGGCTCGCCGCGGGCGTTCGGGCCCGCGCTGTGGGCTACGGGGTGGCAGCCGCCGCGTGGCGGTGCTGTTCGACGTCGCGGTCGATGTCCTCGGCCAGCAGGTCGGTGTTGAGGGCGAAGGCGGCGGTGGACCCCATGCCTGCCGCGGCCACGACCTGGGCTCGCGGGTCGACGACGTTGCCGACGGCCCAGACGCCCGCGACGCTCGTACGGCCGGTGCGGTCGGTGACGACCCAGCCGGCGTCGTCCTTGTCGCATCCCAGCCCGGTCAGCAGTTCGTCGTGCGGGACGGGGCGGGGGAAGAGGAAGGCGGTGGCGCGGGGGACGACGCGGCCGTCCGCGAGTTCGATTCCGCGGAGCCGGTCATCGTCGACGACGAGCCGCTTGATCTCCCCCTCGACCAGATGCAGACCGCGGGCCTCCAGCTGTTCCCGGTCCTTCGCCGTCAGGTCCATGGTGTGCGGGAGGAAGACGACGTCGTCGCTCCACTGGCGCAGGAGCAGCGCCTGGTGGACCGCTCCCGGATGCGTGCCGAGGACGGCGAGGGGCTGGTCGCGGACTTCGTAGGCGTGGCAGTACGGGCAGTGCAGCAGATCCCTCCCCCACCGTTCGCGGACGCCGGGGATGTCGGGCAGTCGGTCGCGGAGCCCGGTCGCGATCAGGACGCGGCGTGCGTTGAGCACCGCTCCGCCCGCCATGCGGACGTGGTAGCCGGGGTCGATCTGTTCCACCCGGCCCCGGAGGAGCTGGACACCGTAGCGGGCGACCTCGGCCCGCCCGAGGTCGAGCAGGGCCGCGGGCGGCAGGCCGTCGCGGGACAGGAAGCCGTGCATGTGCGCGGCGGGCGCGTTGCGCGGCTCACCGGCGTCGATCACCACCACGTTGCGGCGGGCGCGGCCGAGGAGCAGGGCGGCGTTGAGGCCGGCCGCTCCGGCGCCGACCACCGCCACGTCGTGGACCTCGTCGGCGTCGCCGTGCGGTGCCCTGCTGGTCTTGTCGTTCGTCGTTTTGATCACGGGATCAACCTCCTGCCGCCATCGTGCGCACCCGGCACTGGAGCGGCAACTCCTGTTGCCATTTCCGGGACGCGGGAGGTGGAATGGGGGCATGGACGAGCAATCACCGATCGCCGCCACGCTGGCCCAGGTCGGCTCCCGCCTCAGGCGCATGCGCACCCAGCGCGGTGTGTCCCTGTCGGCGCTGGCGGAGGCCACCGGCATCTCCAAGAGCACACTGTCGAGGCTGGAGTCGGGGCAGCGCCGCCCGAGCCTGGAGCTGTTGCTGCCCATCGCCCAGGTCCACCAGGTGCCCCTGGACGAACTCGTCGGGGCACCGGAGGTCGGCGATCCGCGGATCCGCTGCAAGCCCCGCGTCCACCGCGGTCGTACGGTGATTCCGCTGTCGACGCAGCCGGGGGGACTGCAAGCCTGGAAGTCGATCATCCCTCCGGAACAGAACCGGCCCGAACCGGTCACCCACGAGGGGCACGAGTGGCTCTACGTCCTGTCCGGACGGGTACGGCTCATCCTGGCCGACCACGACCTGGTCATGGGGCCGGGTGAGGCGGCCGAGTTCGACACCCGGCTGCCGCACTGGATCGGCCCCGCGGACGAGTCCCCCGTGGAGGTGCTCAACCTGTTCGGCCCCCAGGGGGAACGCGTGCACGTCCGGGCCAGGCCCCGGTCCGCGGCGGAGCCGTCGGCCTGACCGCTACAGGTGGAGAAGCTGACGCGTGACGGTCATCGTGGTGTCGAATGGTGCGGTGTCGCGGTGGATCTTGGCCATGACGCTGGCTCCGAACCACATGTCGTACAGAACTTGCGCCGTCGCTCGCGCGTCGCCGGTGACGGTGAGTGAGCCGTCCTGAGCGCCACTGACGATCGCCGACTCGATCCGGTCGATGATCCCGGTGGTGCCTTCCTTGAGCGCGAGCCGCATGGACTCCGACAGGTCGGCGACCTCGGCGCCGAGCTTCACGGCGAGACACTTGCCCTGGCAATCGTCGAGACTCTGTGTATCGTGCCAGAGCTGCCAGTAGTTCATCAGCCGCTCGGCCGAGGTCAGGCCCGGGGCGTTGAGGGTCCGGTCCATGTCGGCGAAGTAGTCGGCGAAGTAGGCCCTCAGCATGGCTTCGCCGAAGGCGTCCTTGGAACCGAAGTAGTGGTAGAAGGATCCCTTGGGCACGCCAGCCGTGGTGAGTACCTCGTTGATCCCGACGGCGGAGAAGCTCTTGTGCACCATGATCCGCTGAGCGGCGTCGAGGATGCTGCGACGAGTGTCGCCCTGTAGTGCTGCCATGGGTTCACCTTAACCCTGATTAGACCGGTCATCTCCCTGGTTGCGGGGGGCGGACCCGTTCAGGGTTCCGCCACCCATCGGCGCATCGCGCCCGGCACCACCTGGCGGCCGGAGCCGACGCGCCGGGTCCGCCCTGGGTGCCTCGCACCCGGCCCGGACCCGGCACGCTCCGCCGCATCAAGGTCACCGGCCCAGGAAGTCGAGGAGGGTTTGGTTGATTTCGGTGGTGTGGGTGGTGAGGAGTCCGTGGGGTGCGCCGTCGATTTCGACGTAGGTGGCGGTGGGGAGGAGTTTGGCGAAGCGGCGTCCGGTGGCGTCGATGGGGAGGGTGCGGTCGCCGGTGCCGTGGACCCGGCAGGCAATGCCCTCCTGCCGGGCCGGAACCGCGCCCCGCACCGAGGCCGTCCGCCGGGCCCTGACCAGGGCAGTGGCCGGCCTAGAGCTGGTAGCCGCCCGATACCTCGATGTTCTGGGCGGTGACCCAGCGGGTCTCGTCGGAGACCAGGGCGGCGATCACCGCGCCGATGTCGTCGGGTTCGCCGACCCGGCCGAGCGCGGTCTTCGCGGCAAGAGCCGGGACGGCCTCGGGGAACCGGGTGAAGGCGTCGTCGGCGATCCGGGTGCGGGTCGATCCCGGTGAGACGGCGTTGACGCGGATGCCGCGCGGGCTGAATTCCTTGGCCATGTACCGGGTCAGCACGTTCAGGCCGCCCTTCATGGACCCGTAGGCCGAGTAGCCGGGCTCCACGGTGGCCGCCGACGCCGAGTTGCTGCTCGTGTTGACGATGGCCCCGCCGTCCGCCATCAGGGGCAGCAGCTTCTGCGTCAGGAAGTACGGACCCTTGAGCAGGACCCGCATCAGCCTGTCGAACGTCTCCTCGGCCATGTCCTCGATCAACGATGTCTGCGCGAAGCCGGCGTTGTTGACCAGAGAGTCGAAGGTGTCTCGGTGCCAGGTGTCGCGCAGCAAGCCGGCGACCGTGTCGCGGAAGGCCGCGAAGGTGTCGGACCGGCCGACGTCCAGCGGCAGTGCGACGGCCGTGCCGCCCTCCTTCTCGATGGCGGCGACCGTCTCCAGCCCGCCCTCCGCGTTGTTGCCGTAGGTCAGGATGACTCCGGTTCCACGCCTGGCGATCTCGATCGCGGCGCTTCGTCCGATGCCGGAGCTGGCGCCCGTGACGATGGCGACCTTCATGATGTTCCTCCTGTGGTGTGGTGGCGCGTCTGTGGTGTGTGAGTTGCCGGCGTTACGCGGCGGAGTTCGGCGACAGGACTCGGGCGAGCCAGTCGGTGCGGGTCCGGCGGGCCGTGGCCGAGATACGGGCCTGCGGGTACAGGGCGTCGAACCCGTGGAAGCCGCCCGCCCAGACGTGGAGTTCGGCCTGGCCGCCGGCCGCCCAGATGCGGGTGGCGTAGTCGGTGTCCTCGTCGCGGAAGACTTCGGCGGAGCCGGTGTCGATGTAGGTGGTCGGCAGGCCCGAGAGATCGTCGGCCAGCGCGGGTGAGGCGTACACGGGTACCTCGTCGTCGGCGAGGTCGCCGAGGACGCAGCGCCATCCGAATTCGTTCATCTCGCGGGTCCAGACGCCGGGTCCGCCGGAGTACTGGCGGCTGGAGGCGCTGGTGTTGCGGTGGTCGAGCATGGGGCAGATCAGCATCTGCGCGGCGATCGCCGGGGTGCCGAGGTCGCGGGCGAGCAAGGTGGCGCCGGCGGCGAGACCGCCACCCGCGCTGGCGCCCGCGACGACGATCCGGGCGGGGTCGATGCCCAGTTCGTCGGAGTGTTCGGCGACCCAGAGCAGTCCCTGGTAGCAGTCGTCGACCAGGGCGGTGCCGGTGGCCTCGGGTGCGAGCCGGTAGTCCACGGAGACGACGACCGCGCCGAACGCGTCGAGCCACTCCAGCGGGATGTCGATCTGCGAGAAGCGGTCGCCCATGACCATCCCGCCGCCGTGCATCCAGTAGACGCAAGGTGCGGCGGCGGTGCGGTCGGCGTCCGCGGGGCTGAAGACCGACAGGGGGATGGGGGCGCCGTCCATGGCGGGCACGGTGACCTCGCGCCGGTCGACATGCCGGTGTGCGAGGAGGGACTCGATGGGCGTCGACGGGAGCCCGCGCAGTTGCGCGAGCTCTTCCGGTCCGAGCTCGGACATGAGGGGCATGTCGGCGAGCAACTCGCGCAGTTGGGGGTCCAGGTCGGGTCGTGCCGTGGTCATGGTCGCTGCCTTTCGTGGGGCGGTGCCGGACGGCCGGCGCAGGGGCTGGGCGCGTGGCCGCGGGCGGATCAGAAGGCGGCCTTGCCGCGGACGGGGACGTAGTCGGTGTACTCGGGCTCCTTGGCCAGCAGTCCGTCGATCTGCGCCACGATCGCCCGGGCGGCCTCGCCGGCGAAGATCCGGTGGTGGTCCTCCTCGCTGGTCCAGCCCTCCGTGACGTGGACGACGTCGGAGTCGGACGCGGAACGGGAGACGAGGTAGACGACGCAGTGTTCGCTCGCGCCGGGGCTGCCCTCGTCCAGACCGGTGAGCAGCAGGTCGACCAGACGGTCGCCCATTCCCGGCTCGGCGGTCAGGGTCGCGTTGAAGCCATAGTCGACGATCATGGATTCCTTCTTCTCTCTGGCGGAGTGAGGTGTTTCCATTGAACCGCCTTGACCTGCGGAAACGTTAGAACGATGCTCGCTTGTACTTGCACGATCCTCGCAGGCACGGGAGTCACAGCGAAAAATGGTGGTGAAATGGACGCATGTACCTCGAGGAGCTCCGCACCTTGCTGGCCCGGCATGCCCGGCCCGACTGGACCACGGACATCGACGGCGTCCTCATCTCATCGGTCGACCGGCCCGATCCGCCGGCGCCCTCGATGTCCGGCACGGTGCTGGCGGTCATCGCCCAGGGCGCGAAACGCCTCGCCCTGGGCGACCGGGTGTACGAGTACGGCCCCGGGCAGTATCTGGTCGCGTCCGTCGATCTGCCCGTCACCGGGCAGTTCACCCAGGCCGCCCCCGAACAGCCGGCGCTGGGGTTCGGTCTCGTCCTGGAGCCGTCCGCCGTCGCCGAGTTGCTGTTGCTGGCCGGGCCCGGAGACGCTCCCCGCACCGGCGGGGGCGCACCGTCGGGGATCGCCGTCAGC
This sequence comes from Streptomyces sp. NPDC004838, assembly GCF_053600955.1. NCBI lineage: Bacteria > Bacillati > Actinomycetota > Actinomycetes > Kitasatosporales > Streptomycetaceae > Streptomyces > Streptomyces sp. NPDC004838. The sequence continues at coordinate 60,452 of NZ_JBSGAW010000029.1, forward strand.
AACGCTCCGGCCGCGCTGCTCGACGCGGTGGTCCGGATGCTGCGTCTGCTCGACGAGCCCCGCGACCGCGCCGTACTGGCCCCGCTGGTCAAACGGGAGATCCTGTGGCGGCTGATCACCGGCGAGCAGGGCGCGACGGTTCGCCAGCTCGGCCTCGCCGACAGCAGCCTCAGCCATGTCTCGCGGGCCGTGCGCTGGATCCGTGAGCACTACGCTCAGCCCTTCCGGGTCGAGGACGTGGCGCGTGTCTCCGGCATGGGCGTCTCCGCCTTCTACCGCAACTTCCAGGCGGTGACCGCGATGAGCCCCATCCAGTTCCAGAAGCAGATCCGGCTGCAGGAAGCCCGGCTGCTGCTCGCCACGCATCCGGGCGACGTGACCGGGGTCGGCCACCGCGTCGGGTATGACAACCCGTCACAGTTCAGCCGGGAGTACCGCCGCCAGTTCGGTGAGCCTCCCGGCCGGGACGCCGCCCGTCTGCGTCGGGCCGTAAGCGCCCCGGCGGGCGTCCTTCCCTGAGCCGGCCGGACCGCGGCGGAGGATCGTGCAAGGAGCGGCGAGGATCGTTCTACGGTTTTCGCAGGTCACGGCGGTTCAATGGGATCACCGGTTCTCCCGTGGAGCGGGAAGACGCCTGCCCGTCCGTTGATCCCACCCACCGCAAGGGTCACCGCATGAGTGAGACAGTGCTCTTCGCCCGCGAGTTCCTGCGCAGTCCGCTCCGGACGGCCTCCCTGATCCCGAGTTCGGCCCGTCTGGTGGAGCGGCTCGTCGCCGCCGTGCCGGAGCGGGGCGAGCCGGTGGTGGTGGAACTCGGTCCGGGCACCGGACCCGCCACCGAGGCGATCCAGCGCAGACTGGCAGGCCGCGGCCGTCACATCGCGATCGAACTCAACGAGCGGCTCGCCACCCATCTGGTTCAGCGGTTCCCCCGTGCCGAGACGGTCACCGGCTCCGCCTGGGAACTGCCTCGCATCCTCGCCGACCGGGGCCTGCGCACGGCGGACGTGGTGGTGAGCGGCCTCCCCTGGTCGGCGTTCACCGGCCCGCACGGCCGGGCCCTCGTACCGAGGATCGCCTCGGTACTGTCCGAGAGCGGTGTGTACACGCAGTTCACCTACGCCGGCGTGCACTGGGCCCCTCCGAGCCGGCGCCGGTTCGCACAGCTGCGGGAGGAGTTCGAGGAAGTGGTCGCGAGCAGGACGGTGTACCGCAACCTGCCTCCCGCTCTGGTGTACTCCGCCCGCAGGCCGCGTGTTCGGGCCGGTCAGTCCCTGTCGCCGGCCGTGCGCGCCGCGAACCGTATCGCGTCCTGACTGGGCGGCGCGCCGAAGAGGCGGCGGTACTCCCTGCTGAACTGGGACGGGCTGTCGTACCCCACACGGTTTCCGATATGCGCGATGTCCTTGGGATGTGCCGCCAGAAGAAGCCGGGCCTCATGGAGCCTGATTTTCTTCTGGAACTGGATGGGACTTATTCCGGTGACGGCCTGGAAATTCCGATAGAAGGCGGAAGTGCTCATTCCGATCAAATCCGCCACGTCTTCGACACGGAACGGTTCTCTGTAGTTCTCCCTGATCCATTGCACGGCTTTGGCGATATGGGAGAGTTTGCTGTCCGCCAGGCCGATCTGTCGAACCGTCGCGCCCTGCCGGCCGGTGATCAGACGCCACAGGATCTCGCGTTTGACGAGGGGGGCGAGCATGTCCCTGTCCCGTGGCTCGTCGAGCAGGCGCAGCAGTCGCACGGCGGCGTCGAGGAGTTCGTCGGAGGCGTCGCTGACGGCGAGGGCAGGGGGCGCGGCGCCGTTCTGCGGACAGCTGTCGTGAGCGGCCCGCAGCATCATCTCGGCGACGTCCGACGCCTGTAGGAGCAGGCCGAGACCCAGCGCAGGCCGCGTGGGCGTGGCGTCGACGAAGTGGCCGGTGACGGGCACGTCGACGGACGCGACCAGGTACTGCCCGGCACGGTACTCGTACACGTACTCGCCCAGCGCGAGACGTTTGGCGCCCTGGGCGATCAGTGCCATGACCGTTCCGGTCATGGACGCATGGGGTTCCTGCGACTCCTCACGGCCGATCAGCACGTCTTCGATGGCGGTCGTTCCGTCGGCTCGCGCGTGACGGGCCAGCAGAGTTCGGAGTTCGTCAAGCAGCATGCGCCGATTGAAGCATCGCGGGTGAGGAATGGTCCAGCGAACAAACCTCTCAGGCTCATTCGAAATCACCAAGAGGATCGTGCAAGGCTTCGCCGCTTTTGGGCAAAGAAATTCTCCGGCGGACTGGTTGAATGTCCGGAGTCTTTGAGGATCTTCTGTTCGGGGATCCGCCGCATCGAGGAGGGACAAGCGGTATGACGGACGGAACCCGCAGCGAGATCCGCCTTCGCGTCAATGGTCTGACGTACCGTCTGTCCGTCGACCATCGCAGGACCTTGCTCGACGCGCTCCGTGAGGACACGGGTCACACAGGGCCGAAGAAGGGCTGCGATCGCGGGCAGTGCGGCGCGTGCACGGTGCTTCTGGACGGACGGCGTGTGGTGTCCTGCCTGACGCTGGCGGTCGGCGCCGACGGCTCGGACGTCACGACGGTCGAGGGGCTCGCGGTCGACGGTGAACTGCGCCCGCTGCAGCAGGCGTTCGTACAGCTCGACGGTTTCCAGTGCGGGTACTGCACGCCCGGCCAGCTCTGCTCCGCGGTCGGGATGCTCGCCGAGCACGCGGCGGGCTGGCCCAGCGCGGTCACCGCCGACGTCTCCTCCGAGGGACCGCCGCCGGAGCTGGACGCCGAGGAGGTGCGCGAGCGCCTGAGCGGCAACCTGTGCCGGTGCGGCGCGTATCCGTCGATCGTGCGCGCCGTACTGGAGACGGCGTCCCGCGAGGAGGTGAGGGGATGAAGGAGTTCGGCTACCAGCGGCCCGGTCGGGTACGCGAGGCGCTTGCCGCGGTCGCCGGGGACGACGGCGCCCGGTTTCTCGGCGGTGGCACGAATCTCGTCGACCTGATGAAGGACGGCATCGAGACGCCCACCCGGCTGGTGGACGTGCGCCGGCTACCGCTGGACGGTGTGCGCGAGGCGCCCGACGGAGGACTCGTCGTCGGCGCGACGACGACCAACAGCGACCTGGCGGCCCATCCCGAGGTGCGCCGCCGGTACCCGGCCCTCAGCCAGGCCGTGCTGGCGGGCGCGTCGGGGCAGTTGCGGAACATGGCCACGGTGGGCGGCAACCTGATGCAGCGGACCCGGTGCGGCTACTTCGCGGACCGCTCTCAGCCGTGCAACAAGCGCAGCCCGGGCAGCGGCTGTTCCGCGATCGCCGGAGAGCACCACAACCACGCGATCCTCGGCTGGTCCGACCACTGTGTGGCCACCCATCCCTCGGACATGACCGTGGCCCTGGCCGCGTTCGACGCGATCGTCCACTACGAGACCCTGGACGCGAGCCACGAGATCCCGCTGTCCGAGTTCTACCTGCCCGTCGGCGACAGTCCGCAGCGGGAAACAGCGCTGCCCCCGGGTGCCCTGATCACCGCGATCACCCTGCCGGCAGCCGCGGCCGGCCCGCGATCGCGCTACCGCAAAGTCCGCGAGCGCGCGTCCTACGCCTTCGCCAACGTGTCCGTCGCGGCCTCGCTGGACGTACACGAGGGCATCGTCCGAGGCGCCCGGATCGCGCTCGGCGGCCTCGCCTCACGGCCCTGGCGGGCCCAGGTCGCCGAGACCGCCCTGCGGGACGCCCCCGCCACGGCCGACAGCTTCCGGGCCGCAGCGGACGCGGAACTCGCCGCCGCTCGGCCGCTGCGCGACAACGCGTACAAGGTCACGCTCACCCGCAACCTGATCGAGGCCGTCCTGACCGAACTCCCCCACCGGTCCGTGTGACGAACCGGTCCCGTCACACGTCCTGAAGGAGATCGACGCATGAACGCGTCCTCGACCAGCCCATCCCCGGCGGCACCGGCCGGACACCCGGCCATCGGGCCGAGCACGGCCGGAACCTCTCCCCCGTCCGCCGACCCGGGGGAACCGCCACCGGGAGCCGTTGGCACGGCGCGGGCCCGTATCGAGGGTCCGGCCAAGGTCACCGGCGCGGTGCGCTACGCCGCGGACGAGCCGACGAGCGACCTGGCCCACGGCTGTGTCGTCACCTCCACGGTGACCCGCGGACGCGTCCGCGAGATCGACGCCCGTGCCGCACTGGCCATGCCCGGCGTGCTGGGGGTGATCGACCACCGCAACGCGCCCCGGCTGAACCTGGAGGCAGGATCGTTCTTCGGGCCGGACGGTGGCATGCACCTGCTCCAGAACGACGGGATACCCCACTCCGGCCGGCCGATCGCGCTGGTGGTGGCGGAGACCGCGGAGCAGGCCAGGTCGGCTGCCATGGCGCTGCGGGTCACGTATGACGAGGAGCCGTACGACGTCGATTTCTCACTGGAGCACCCGGCCGCCCGGCCGGCGACGTCGTTCTTCGGGGAGGACGCCACCGTCGGTGACGTGGACGAGGAACTGGCCGCGAGCGCGGTGGTCGTCGACCAGCGCTACGTCACCCCCGAGGCGCACGGTGCCGCCATGGAGCCGCACTCCGCGACCGCCTGGTGGGAAGGCGGGCGCCTGCAGATCGTCGACTCCAACCAGGGGCCCTTCCTGGTCGCCATGACGGTGGCCACGCTCTTCCGTCTCGACCCGAAGCGGGTGCGCGTCCGATCCCCGCACGTCGGTGGCGGCTTCGGGTCCAAATCAGGCGGGTGCGGCCCCCAGCTGGTCCTGGCGGTGATGGCCACGACGATGTTCGACCGTCCCGTACGCGTCACCCTGACCCGGAGCCAGGTGTTCCAGACCGTCTCGATGCGGCCGGCGACCGACCAGCGAGTACGGATCGGGGCCGATGCCGACGGCCGGCTGCGCGCCGTCGACCACACAGCGGCCTTCGAGGTCTCGAAGCTCGCGGACTACCTGGAGAACTGCACCGAACTGACCAACGTGCTCTACGCGGCACATGCGATCCGCACGCGGCGCACCGCGGTCCCGGTCGACATCCTGCCGCCGTACTCGGTGCGGGGGCCCGGCGCGACACCCGGTTCGTTCGCGCTCGAATCCGCCATGGACGAAGTGGCGGAACGGCTGCGCATGGACCCCCTTGAGCTCCGGTTGCGCAACGAGCCTTCCGTCGGCCCCGTGTCCGGCCTGCCGTTCAGCCGCCGGAACCTCGTCGCGTGTCTGAGGGAGGGTGCCCGCCGGTTCGGCTGGGCCACACGCGATGGCCGCCCGCGGACGCGGAGGGAGGGACGTCTGCTCGTCGGCACCGGGATGGCGGCCACGTCCTTCGGCGCGGGGGCGCTCCCGTCGACGGCGTCGATCACCGCCGAGGCCGACGGGTCCTTCACCGTGGCCGTCGGCGCCAGCGACATCGGCACGGGCGCACGCACCGCGTTGACGGCGGTGGCGGCCGAGGCGCTGCGCGTGAGTCCCGAACGGATACGGCTGCTGATCGCGGACAGCGACCTCGGTCCCGCGTGGAGCGCCGGCGGGTCCCGGGGGACGGCATCCTGGTCCTGGGCGATCACCGAGGCCGCGGCCAGGATGCGCTCCCGGCTCGGCGGCGCCACGCTGCCGCTGACCGTCACATTCGACACCACCGAGTCGCTCGGTGAGGTTCCCCTCATGGAACGGCACTCCTACAGTGCCGTGTTCTGCGAGGTGACCGTCGATCCGGCGACCGGCGAGCTGCGTGTGCGGCGGCTCTTGGGGATGTTCGCCGTGGGCCGCGTGATCAATCCGCTGCTCGCACGCAGTCAGCTCGTCGGGGGCATGATCATGGGGCTGTCGACGGCCCTGCACGAGGAAGGCGTCCGTGACGCGGCCTCCGGCCGCCATGTCAACGGGGATTTCGCCGGCTACCACATCGCCGCACACGCCGACGTCCCCGACATCGAAGCCGACTTCGTACCCGACTACGAACCCGGCGACCCGTCAGGCATCAAAGGTGTCGGCGAGATCGGGACCGTCGGCACCGCCGCCGCGATCGCGAACGCCGTCTGGCACGCCACCGGCCGCCGCCAGCGGACCCTGCCCATCCGTCCGGACCGCGTGATCGAGGAGCGACCCGAGCCCGTGAGCCGTCCTCGGGAAGAGACTCGCGGGCCGGTGCCGCTGCCGTCGCCGCCCGGCCGGGCCGGGAACTGAACTGGAGGTACGCGTGCTACGTGAGGTGTGGCCCTTCGTCGACGCCCACCGCCGGGCGGGCCGGCCCGTCGCGCTGGCCCGGCTGGTGGGCCGTGACGGTCCCGGATCACGACCGCTCGGCGCGACCATGGCGGTCGCCGGGGACGGACGGTGGCGCGGCTCGCTGTCGGGCGGCTGCGTCGAGGGCATCGTCCTGGAGGCAGCCCGCGCCGTCCTGGTAGGGGCCGCGTCCCAGGTGACCGCGGTGTCGCCCGGGGACGACCTGCTGCCCTGGGAGGACGCTCCCGCCTGCGCCGGCGAACTGCGAGTCCTCATCGCTCCCGCGCCGCCCGATCCGGTGCACTCCGCCATCACCAGGGCCCTGGCCGAGGACCGTCCGCTCATGGTGCGGGTCGGACTGAGGCCGCCCCACCGCTGGTCGACGGCGGCCACCGTCGGCCAACTGCCCGACACGGGACCCGCGTTCACCGAGGAGCTGACGGTTCGGCCACGGCTGCTGCTGGTCGGCGCGACGGATCTCGCCGCGGTCCTGGCCACCCTGGCCGGACCCCTGCACCGCAGGGTCGTCGTCCTCGACCCGCGGCCCGGTCACATCGCCTCCGGGGCCTTCAACGACACCGCCGAGGTCGTCCGTGCCTGGCCCGACGAGTGGATCGCCCGCCATCCGCTCGGCATACGCGACGCGGTCGTCACACTCAGCCATGACCCGCGTATCGACGACCGCGCTCTTCGCGCCGCTCTGGCGGGCCCCGCCGAGTACGTCGCCGCGCTCGGCAGCCGGGCCACCCACGCACAACGCCTGCGACGCCTGGCCGACGCCCCCGGACTCGACCGGCTGACCGGCCCGGCGGGCCTCGACCTCGGCGGACCGTCACTCGCCGAGAGCGCGCTGTCGATCCTCGCCGAACTCGTCGCGGTGGAGAACGGGCGCGGCGGGCGGCGTCTGCGCGACGGCGACCTGCCCATCCGGGCCACCACCGCCACGGCGGCCGCCTGACGCGGGTTTCACCAGTTCGGAGGACGGCGTGGGGCGGTCGGCCTTCGTCCGTCGTCTCGCCGGCCGCGTTCCGCGGGGTGTACGCACGTCACGGCCGGGGCCCGGTGTGCGCGATGCGCCGGGGCCAGGGTCGTACGGCGACCGGTCGCGAGCCGTTGTTCGGCATGGGTGGAAGCCGCCTGGATCGGGCCGCCGTAACCTGCCTTCAGCCGAGCCGCTCGGCCAGTCCGACGACGATGCCCTCGGGGCCGCGGACGTAGCAGAGCCGATAGCTGTCCTCGCACCGCGCCAGTTCGCCGACGAGGCCGGCGCCGTGGGTGAGCAGGCGGGCGACGACGTCGTCGAGGTCGTCGACGGCGAACATGACGCGACGCATGCCCAGGGTGTTCGCCGGCGCGTCCTTCGGCTCGGCGCCGATCGCCTTCGGGGTGTGGAACATCGCCAGCTCGATCCGGCCGTGGCCGTCCGGTGTCCGCAGCATCGCGATGTCCTGCCGGACGCCGTCGAGCCCGATGACCCGCTCCACCCAGCGCCCCTCGATCGGCATCCGGCCCTCCAGCTCCATGCCGAGTTCGACGAAGAAGGAAATCGCGGCGTCGAGGTCGTCGACGACGATGAGGACATTGTCCATCCGCTGGATCGTCATGCTGCACTCCTTGTGTCGTACGGCCGGACGGCCGCATCCGCACCCTGGGACGGAGCCGCCGAGCCGTTCTCGACATCCTCGGCCCCGTCTCCTTCGACGGGTGACCCGCGCCGCGCGAACGTCGACGGCGCGTCCTCGAGGCTCGGTATCCACCGGGAGCCGGGCTCCTCAAGGGTGGGCGGACTCCGTGCGGGCGCGCGGTGAGAGCACCGCGGCGAGAAGGGCGGTGGCCAGCAGGATGCCGCAGACGACGGCGAGCGCGGTGGTGTAGCCGTGGACGGCGGCCCGCGTGCGGGCGTCCTGCCCCGCGGTGGCGAGGTAGGTCGCGGTGGCGCTCGCGGCGACGGTGTTGAACAGTGCGGTGCCGAGCGCGGCGCCCAGCTGCTGGGAGGCGTTGTAGGCCGCGGCGGCGGTTCCGATGTCGGAGCCGGGCAGGCCGGCGGTGGCCAGGCCGGCGGTGGAGGCGAGGATGCAGCCGAGGCCGAGTCCGGTGAGCACCAGGGCCGGGGTCAGGTACAGAGGCAGGACGTGGGTGGTCTCGGCGGTCAGCCGGGTCAGTACGTACACCCCGGCCGCGGAGAGGATCAGGCTGGTGACGATGAGCATGCCGGGTTTGACGCGCCCGTACAGCCTTCCGGCCGCCGTGGACCCGGCGATGGCGGCTATGGCGTTGATGAGCAGCGTCAGGCCCGTCTGGACGGGGGTGTAGCCCAGCACGGTCTGGGCGTAGTAGCTCATGAACAGGTAGAAGCCGAACACGGCCACGAACATCAGGGCGATGGAGGTGAAGGCGGCGGCCCGCGTACGGTCCAGGAGCATGTGCAGCGGCAGCAGGGGCCGGGGGGAGCGCGCTTCGACGGCGCAGAACGCGGCGAGCAGCAGGAGACCGCCGGCGAGCAGGGTCAGTACGACGGGTGAGCCCCAGCCGCGCGGTTCGGCCTCGTTGCAGGCGTACACCACGGCCGCGAACCCCGCGGCGCTCAGCAGCGCGCCGGGCACGTCCAGCCGCCCGGCGCGGGTCGGCCGGTCCTTGGGCACCAGGGTCGTGCCGAGCGCGGCCAGCAGCGCGACGGGGACGTTGACGTAGAGGCACCAGCGCCAGTCGGCGTACTCGGTCAGGACTCCGCCGGCGATCAGCCCGACGGCCGACCCCGCGGCGCCGACGGCCGCGAACACCCCGAACGCCCGCCCGCGCTCGCGCTCCCGCGTGAACGTCAAGGTCAGCAGGGAGAGGCCCGCAGGGGCGAGGAGGGCGGCGAAGGCCCCCTGCAGCGCCCGCGCCCCGAACAGCATCCCCGAGTTCACCGCGGCTCCGCCCAGCGCCGACGCGGCGGCGAACCCGATCAGGCCGGCGGCGAAGGCGCGCCGGTGGCCGAGCGCGCCGCTGAGCCTGCCGCCGATGAGCAGCAGCCCGCCGAAGGCCAGCAGGTAGGCGGTGACCACCCAGTGCCGGCTCCCGTCGGACATGCCCAGGTCCGCCTGCGCCGAGGGGAGCGCGATGTTCACGATCGTGCCGTCCAGGACGACCAGGAGCTGGGCGGCACTCACCGTCGGCAGCACCCACCCCCCGCGCCCGCGTACCGCCTTGCTTGCCGTGCTGGTCTCCATCAGTCCTCACACACCTCTAGCCTCGAACACCGGTAGCTACACCTAACAGCGTTAGATGCGCCGAACAGCGTACTAGACTCGGGGCAGCGGTCGGCCGGCCGCGCGATCCGGTGGGGAGTGCACACGTGGCGAGCGGCGAACGAGGCGAACCGGCGGACGAGGAGGTGCGCAGCTTCTGGCTGCGCCCGCAGCGCGAGCCCCGCGGCGAGCAGCCTCTGACCCGCGGCCGCATCGTCGGCACCGCCCTCGCCCTCCTGGACGAGGAGGGCATCGACGGGCTCACCATGCGCCGCCTCGCCCAGCGGCTCTCCATCTCCGCCCCCTCGCTGTACTGGCACGTCCAGACCAAGGACGACGTGCTCGACCTCGCGGTCGACGCGGTCTTCACGGAGGTGTCCACGCCACCGCCCGGCGCCGGGCGGGACTGGCGCGGGGACGTCACCGCGCTGATGCGCGCATGGCGGGCCGCGCTGCTGCGGCACCCCTGGGCCACGGCCGTCCCCGCCCGCCGACGGCCGGCCATCGGCCCGGCCTTCCTGTCGGGGATGGAGTACCTGCAGGCCACGCTCGCGCGCGCCGGATTCAGCGGGAAGGCTCTCTCCGCCGCCACCTGGGCCCTCTACAACCACGTCATGGGCTCGACCTCCACCCAGTCCGCGCTGCGCATCACGGACGCGGAGCGGCGGGCGGGCCAGGAGCGGCTGCACGCAGCTCGGGACCGCTACCCCACGCTGGCCGCCAACGGCTACCTGTACGACGACGACTGGGACGGCAGCTTCACCGACGGCCTGGAGTACCTCCTCGACGGCCTCCAGGCACAGTTGACCGTACGGCCCCCCGCGCCGGAACCCGGCCTCTCCACCCGGGAAGCGGAGGGCGAGGAGTCCCCCTCCGTCTGACACCTCACCGCGCGGAGCGCGCAGGCAGCGCAGACCACGCAGACAGCGGCGGCCGACGCCTGGTAGGCCCACCCGGGTGTCGTCCTGGCAGCCCGGCCGCATGCGCGTCGATGAGGGCCGGATCGACGGCGTTGGCCGGTTCGGCGTTCGTCCTCCAGATCCGAACGCCTTCCGGGGACCGCACCGACACGACCTCGTTCAGGTCTCGGCATGCGTCAACTCCCGGCCCCTCGACGGCACTGGAGAGATCACACAGGGCTCCGCAGTCGCGGGCAGGGCGATCGGCCCTCACCTCTGGGCCGCGGCAGGGGGCTGGGACCTGGATGCGGGGATCACACGAGGCATCTTAACATTCTCGCGACACGCAAACGAGCAACGTAACGTCAGTTTCACGGGCCGGGCACCCCGACTCCGCATCCCCCGCAGGAGGTCGCCGCCCGCCGGGCGCTCCCCGAAACCCGGACGCTCCCAGGGGGTTGACACGGCTTTAACAGACTGCTGATATGTGACTTGATTATGTAAATACTCCGGGCCGGCTCGGCGGAACGTCCGCCGGGTCTCGCCAGGTGCGATTCCAACGGCGTTTTCCTGCGTACAGCGGGAGTTCTTCGGTCCACACCACCCCTGCGGGCCGATCCTGGGCGCCACGGGAATAGGGGCTGTCTCCGGTGCCTACGAACCAGCGCGATATGCACGAGCCCGATTCTGATCGGGCGAGAAGGGCGGTAGCATGGACGACCGTTTTCTCGTTGGGAATTACGCCGACCGGGCGGCGGACGAAGGAGTCGCCGACCGCCGGGGCTTCGGTTCCGACCTGCGCTCGGCCGATGTCGAGCCCTGGGCGCGGGTCGGCGACCGGGCGAAGGGCGCGATCGCGCACCTCGACGGGCGGGGCGACTGGTTCACCCCGTACATTCTCGAACCGGCCGCCGATGCGAGCGCCTACCGGCAGCACCACAGGTACAAGGGGGTGTCCCACGTCCGAAGCGGGCACGGATCCACCGAGGTCGAAGCCCGGGGAGGGAAGCACGGCTTCGAGCGGGGCGAGGGCAGCCTGTTCGCGCCTCCGGCGAACGCCTGGCCGTGACGTTCGACGGCATCCGTTGCCCGGTGGCCCATGAGCGGAAGACACGGTCCAGCGAGGTCGATGTGAACGCAAGGACGGCGGCCTGCGTTTTTCCACGGGGAAAGAGGGTCCGCGGATCCTCACGATATTCGCCGGAGAAATCGCGTCGCGAGGCATCCCGCTCGCATCCCGATTCGCGAGCGGGTGGGAGCGGATGAAGAATATCTCGCACTGACACTTGCTCTGTCCCGAAGGCGGGCACCCGGCCACAAGCCGAATGGCCATGGTGCGGCAGGCGGTGGACCCATTGTGGTGGAAATCCAGTGGCCGCTGACCCTGCTTCTGTCGCTTCGCGTGGTGGTCGACCGGCTTCTCGATGCCGGTCAGGACGACGCGGACCTCGGCTGGGAACTCGTCGGCGCCGGCTGTCCGGACAAGCGGTTCGGCGTCGGTGTTCCCGGCTGCGACGCGCCGGGCGCAACCGGGGCCGCCGTGTCGACCAGGTCGGCGCTCATCGGCAGCAGCTCCCCGACGTCACGGCTCGGGCGGCACCGTACACACCCATGGAGACGGCCGGGCACCGGTACTCCCGGCCTCTCCGTCATCTCCCGAAAGGACTCGGCGAATGACCACAAGGGATCTCGACTACTCCCACGGCTCGCTGGCACTGCGCGGTTTCCTCTCCTTCGACGAGAACGCCGCGGGGCCGCGGCCGGGCGTGATCGTCGTCTCGGACGCCTTCGGCCTGGGTGAGCAGGCGAAGTCCCGCGCGCGCATGCTGAGCGAACTCGGTTATGTGGCGCTGGCGATCGACATGTACGGCCACGGCCTCCATGTCTCGACGCTGCCCGAGGGGATGGCACTGGTCACGGACCTCAGAGAGGACCCCGGCAGGCTCCGGGAGCGGGCCGCGGCCGGCCTGTCGGCTTTGGCGTCGCTGCCCCAGGTCGACCCCGGCCGGCTGGGAGCGATCGGCTTCTGCTTCGGCGGAACCGTCGCGCTGGAGCTGGCGCGCGCCGGTGCGGAGTTGGGCGCTGTCGTGAGTTTCCACGGCAACCTTGGGACGGACCGTCCCGCCGAGCCCGGGGTGGTGCGGGCGCGGGTACTCGTCTGCCACGGCGCCGATGACCCCATCGTTCCCCCCGCCACCGTCGTGGCGTTCGAGGACGAGATGAGACATGCAGGGGTGGACTGGCAGCTCATCAGCTACGGCGGAGCGAAGCACAGCTTCACCAACCCGGCTTCGGACCACTACGGGAAGCCGGAGGTCGGATACCACAAGCTCGCCGACCAGCGGTCGTGGGCAGCCATGAGCGCGCACTTCCAGGAAGCCTTCGACACCGAGGCGGGACGGTGACGGGAGCACTGCCCCGCTTCCCGTCGACGGTCCCGCTATCCGGTCCGGACTCCATGGTGGGGGTGACGGCAAGCAGCCGACGGCGCAGCGACTCGCCCTGACGCGACACATGCGACGCGGGTGAGTACGCGCGGAGCACCCCGGCGGTACCGGCCCGGCCGCCGCGCCGACCCGGCGAGCTGATCGGCGAGCGGGAACGACGAGCGGGAACGACGAGGTGGCGCCACCGGAAACGGGCGGCCGTGCGCCGACGGCATACACGGACGGGCTTCGTGGCCGGCGGCGTCCGGCCCCGACCGAATCCAGTCACCAATCAGAACGAGAGGACTCGACCCGATGGAAGATCGCCGAAGAACGGCAGGCACCTCATACGGTGCACGGACCAGGGCGGCGGGCGAAGCACGATGACACTTCTGCTGCGAAACGACGAGGTGTTGAAGCTGATGGACCTCCCGACGGCGATGGAGGTCATTCGAGCAGCGGCGAATGCTCAAGCCAAGGATCAGATCGACGCCAAGGCCCCCATGATGCTCCCCATGGCGAACAGCGCCCTGCGTGTCGTCCTCGGAGCGGTCGGTGAGCCGAGGCGGTCGGGCGCCCGGGTGAATCCCGCCGGCCGGGGCTACGCCAAAACCGTGCCCGCCATCGCCACCGTCTACGACGAGCCGACCGGTGAGCTGCTGGCGGTGATGTCCTACCCGTTCGGCCCACTGCGCATCAGCGCCACGATGGCCCTGGCGACGGAACTGCTCGCGCCCGCCGGTGCTGACACGATCGGGGTGATCGGCAGCGGACACAACCTGCGCTCGGTCCTCGCCGCCGTCGCGGGGCAGCGTCCCGTCTCCGAGATCCGGGTCTTCAGCCGTACGGCGTCACGACGCACGGCGTTCGCCGAGGAGGTCTCCGCGCAACTCGGCATCACGGTCAGGGCTGTCGACTCGGCCGCCCTCGCCGTCGGCGACGCACCGATCGTGCTCGTCGGCACGTCGTCCCTCGAACCGGTCCTGCACGGCGATCTGATGACGGGCACGGGCTCGCTTCTGCTCAGCTATGGGCATCCGAACGAGATCGATCCGTCGGTGCACACGGCGGCCGACAAGATCGTCGTCGGCTCGAAGACCCATGAACGAGGTTGGGTCGACCCCTGGCTCCCCGATGACCGCGGTCACCCCCTGCTGAAGCTCACCGAGGCAGGGGCTCTCGACTGGGAGAGCGTCTCAGAGCTCGGCGACATCACCTCCGGCAAGGCGCCCGGCCGGACGTCGAAGGACGAACGGATCGTGTTCAAGGATTCCGAGGGCGGCTTCTGGGACATCGCCCTCGCGTCCGCGATCCACGACAGGGCCCGCTCTCGGGGTCTCGGCACCGACTTCCTGTTCGCCTGATCCAAGGCGCGCAAGGACGTAGGCGACGGGTCGCGCAGGCCACCCGCAACCACATCGAATCCGGCGCGTGGCACAGAGAGACCGCCACGCGCCGCGGCCCCAGGGGATCGGTCTGGACTGCTCCACGCCCCTGAGGGCCATCCCGTCATCCGCGGCGGATCAGCGCACGGCGTCGGACGCGGCGCACCACAGGGCGAAGGGTCGCCCTCGTACGGGACGTACTCGGGCGATCCGACAACCCTGGGGGTCCCTCCCACGCCGAAGGCAGCCGGGGAGAGTGTGCGTTCCGGGCGTCGCAGGCCGGGCGGGACTTTCACAACACGCCCCGGGCCCACAGAGGCGATCACCGACACCTTGAGGCTCCACCCCGAGGACGGTCAACCCGTCCTGCAACGGCTCCAATTCGATTTGAGCGCCCCCCACTGATCCCGCAGAAAAACCCGGTACCGACGATTGACCCTGGGCATAACAATCTGCAAGCATCTGTCGCACAGATGTTAATCCAATAGTCCGCGGCACGTCGGCAGCTGGCGCTTTCGACAACGACTGGAAGGAGATGACATGAATGTCTCACCCTCACTGCGCGGTAAGACCCTCACCCGCACATCGAAGACCGAACGAGCCGTCGTTTCGGCGATGGTAAGCGTGGCGCTGCTCGCCCTCAGCGCGTGCGGATCCGACTCGGACTCCGGCAAGGAAACCCAGGGCAGCAAGCCGAAGACGAAGTCGGTGACCGTCGGCTATCTTCCGCTTGCCGACTACTTGCCGATTTTCGTCGCGAACGCGGAGGGATATTTCGCCGACGAAGGGCTGGAGGTGAAAACCAAGCAGATGCCGCCGGGTTCGCCCGTCGCACCGACGGTCGGCGGATCGTTCGATGTCGCGGGCATTCCGTGGTCGGCGTACCTGCTCGCTGTCGGCGGCAAGGTCCCTCTCACCCCGATCATGGGGGCCACCAGCGGTGTCCCGACCTACGCCTCATTCGTCGTCCCGAAGTCGTCCGGCATCAAGAAGCCGGCTGATCTCGTCGGCAAGACCGCCGCGGTGACCGGAGCACCGGGCATGTGCAACATGCTGCTGGACACGACGCTTGAGAAGCAGGGCATCAAGCGGGACAAAGCCGCCATCAAATACGTGCAGTTGGCAGCCGCCGAGATGAAGCCCAGTATCGACGACGGTGAAGTCGACGCCGCCTGTGTTCCCCAGCCGATTCTCGGCGGTTTGCTGCAATCGGGCCAGTACCGCATCGTGTTCGACGCGTTCTCCGGTGAATTCGAGGGATTCCCGTTGGTCGGGTACAACACCCGCACCGCCTATGCCAAGGCGAACCCCGACACCATCGCGGCCTTCCGGCGGGCGATCGTCAAGGCCACCGAGACCATCAAGACCAAACCCGAAGTGGTCACTCGCGTGCTCCCGACCTACACGAGCTTCAAGGCCGAGCAGACCAAGGATCTCGTGCTGCCCGACTTCACGCCCGAAATCAATCAGCAGGATCTCGAGAAGCTGGCGGGCATCATGCACGACCTCGGCGTCGCCGAGAACAAGATCTCCGTGCCGAAGATCGGCGACTGATGCACGGGCCACCCCACCGAGACGACCGAGCATCGGAATGGTGACGAGAGTGCCTGATACCAGTTCACACGGAGGGGTGACGGGAACCACCGAAGCCCCCTCGGCGGCAGCCGAGCCCGTTGGCCGGAGCGTCGCCCCGCAACCCGTACGGCAAAGGGCGCGGAAGTCCATGCGCCCGGTGGTGCGGGGAGCGATGGGGGTGGTGCTCTTCCTCGCGATCGCTCAGATCGCGACGATGGCCGGATGGCTGGGGGATTCGTTCCCCACGATGCTCCAGATCCTGGACACGGCGTACGCGCTGCTCGGGGACGGCGGCTTCGTCGCCGCCATGGGCTGGACCATGGCGGCGTGGAGCCTGACCATGCTCCTGACGGTCTTGATCGCGGTCCCGCTCGGTATCGCGATCGGATCGCTGCCGATCGTCGCGCGGGCCGCCGTGGTTCCGATCGAGATCCTGCGGAACCTGCCGGCAGTGGCGCTCATCCCCATCTTCATGCTCACGGCGGGGACCGAGACGAGGATGAAGGTCATCCTCGCGTTGCTGGCGGCTCTGTGGCCGACTCTTCTCAACACGTTGTACGGGACGAAGGACATCGATCCGGTCGCGGTCTCCACGGCGAGGAGCTTCCGTATGCCGCGCCGTGCCGTCCTGCGCTGGGTGGTGATGCCCAGCATCGCGTCCTTCGTGTTCACCGGCATTCGGATCTCGGCCGGCCTGGCGCTGATCGTCGTCGTCGGCGCCGAGCTGGTGGCCGGGTCGCCCACAGGCATCGGTTCCTACATCCTCGGCGCCAGCCTGGTCGGCGATACGAGGCTGGTGCTCGGCGCGTCGGTGCTCGCCGGCGTTCTCGGAATCGCCATCAATCTGGTTTTCACCCTTGTCGAGATCAGATTGTTCGCGTGGCGCCACGGAATGAATGGGGTTTCGCGATGACGTCCAGGGTCCAAGAGGCCGCGGTCGGACCGGCGGAGTCGGCGGTACCGGTGAAGTCCCCGGCGTACGCCCGGCTGGCCGGGGTCGCACGCGACCTGATCGTGCGCTGGGGTGTCCTGGTGGTCGCGGTGGTGGTCTGGCACCAGATGGCCCAGTCCTCGACCTCCGGCTATTTCCCGGTGCCGGCCGACATCCTGGACGCCACACGCACCTTGTGGTTCTCGGGTAACCCCCCCTTCGTGACGGACCTGTTCACGGAAAATGTCGTTTCGAGCCTCCGACGTCTCCTCGAGGGATGGGCGCTCGCGGTTGTCGTTGGGATCGCCGGGGGCTTGCTGATCGGCTCGTCCGCACTCGCTGCGGACATGGCGAGACCGGTACTCGACTTCATGCGGTCGATTCCCAGCCCCGCCGTCCTTCCGGTGTTCCTCGTGCTGCTGGGCATCGGTGACAACATGCGCGTGTCCCTGATTGCCTTCGTGAGCCTGTGGCCGGTTCTCTTGAACACGGTCGAGGGCGTGCGGACCGTCGACCGGGTCAAGCTGGACACCGCGCGCGTTTTCGGGCTGGGCCGGATGGCACGACTGCGTCACGTCGTATTCCCGGCCGCGAGCCCCAAGATCCTGGCCGGCATGCGGGTGGCTCTCTCCTTGGGCCTGAACCTCATGGTCATCAGCGAGCTGGTCGCCGCGAACAACGGCATCGGTCACTTCGTGGACGAGTCCCAGGACTACTTCAGGATTGTCGACATGTGGTCGGGAATCATCGTGATCGTCATTCTGGGCATCCTGCTCAATCTGTCATTCGTGGCGGTGGAGAAGCGGCTGCTCCGTTGGCACGCAGGCGAAAGGGCGTGATGAGAGTGCGCGAACTCAAGACTGTTCTTGAGGTGGAGAACCTCCACTACGAGTATGTTCCCGGAAAAGCGGCGATCGACTCGATCAGCTTCAAGATCGGTGAAGGAGAACTCGTCTCGATCGTAGGCCCGTCCGGCTGCGGGAAGACGACGCTCATGAAGTCCGTCGCGGGTCTGATCCGTCCGACGAGCGGAAGCGTACGGATGCACGGCGTGACGGTATCCCAGGTTCCCGATGACCTGGCCATGGTGTTCCAGGAATACGAGCGCTCGCTCTACCCCTGGCTGACGGTGGCCGAGAATGTCAATCTGCCGTTGCGGTACCTGAAAACCGACAAGAGCCAGCGCGCCAGGCGAGTGGAGAGAGCACTGGCCGAAGTGGGCCTGTCGCGTGATCACGCCAAGTATCCCTGGCAGTTGTCGGGCGGAATGCAGCAGCGGGTCGCGATCGCACGAGCTCTCGCCTATCGGCCGAGTCTGCTGCTGATGGACGAGCCGTTCGCCTCCGTCGACGCGCAGACCCGTGCCGAACTCGAAGACCTCGTCGCCGCCGTGCAGCGCAATCACGGGGTGACCATCATGCTCATCACCCATGACATCGACGAGGCCGTCTATCTCGGCGACCGTGTCATCGTCCTGACCGGCTCACCGAGCAGGACCATGCGGGAGATCGATGTCGACCTCCCCTCCGAGCGCGACCAGATCGAGACCAAGGCCAGCAGGGAGTTCGTCGCCCTGCGTTCGGAAGTCGCCCACTTGATCCGACAAGCCACGACGGCGACGACAGAGACGCCGGCGGCAACAGGGACGACCGGGCCATCGGACCCGCCGGCGAACGGGACCCCGGAACCGGAGCCGGCCGCGGGTCCGCGCAAAGAACGGATGCTGCCGTGACCATGAAGCCCACCGGCCGCTCGGAGACGGGTCTGCCCCCGGCCGAGCACGCCCCGCTCGGCCACCAGGTGGTCAAGGCCATCGCGCAGACGGAGACCGGGCGGGTGTTCGCCATGGACTCGTTGCTCTACACCGTGGATCCCGAGATCGGTCACGACGACGTGATCATCGCGGCCTCCTACTGCGGGGCCGGAACGGTCGCGCACGCGCTCACGAAGGGCGTCAAGGGTGTGATCGCCCATGACGCCGGGGTGGGCCGGGAGGCCGCGGGAATCGCGGGCCTTGCGTTCGCCGACCGTTACGAGGTCCCCGCCGCGGCCGTGGCAGGGGACACCGCGGAAGTCTCCAACGGGTTGTCCCTGGCCGCCGGAGAGATCGGAAGTGCCAATGCGGCAGCGGCGGCACTCGGCGTACGTTCAGGGATGCCGGCACTGGAGGCGGCGACGCTGATGCTGGCGGCCGAGCGCGGACACGTCCGGGAATTCGACCTCGACCAGGACAACACCGTCCACCGGATCGCCGACACCGGCGCTCACCGAATCCTCGTCGTGCGCACCCTCACGTCCTTGCCCAAGGACGGGGACTTCAGCTCGGACATCGTGGTGACCGGTGTCCACTCGGGCGGCACGAAGGCGGCCCTGCTCAAGATCTGGCCGGTACGAGGCTGGATCGCCAACGACGCGGGCATGGCCAAGAACCGGTCCGGGATCGCCGGCTTGTGGGGTAGCGACGAGATCGGCGTCGCCGCGGCAGCCGTTTCCTGCTTCAGCGCTCGCATCGACGACGCCATGAGCACGTATCACGAAGGGTTCGTTTCCGCCGCCAACGAAACGGCGCGCGCGATGGGCGTGACCATCGGCATGAGCGCCGCGGCGGCTGCCGGAGCCATGGCCGGTCTCAGAGACCTTCCGGCCAGTCAGTAGATCAACGCTCAAAGGAACTGAGGAGATCATGAGTTCAGGTGTCATGCCCAACCTCCCGAAGAACGGGCTGTCCCTCACGGAACGTGACCGACGCCATGCCCTGGTGCGGAAGTATCTGCGGGCGGCGGGCGCCGAAGCGATCATCGCCAGCGGGCACAACGCGTTCTATCTGACCAATGGGATTCCGGGCGAGAACTACGCCGTGCTGTCGGCGGACGAGGCGCCGGTGACGTGCTTCGTCAACGGCCGGCACATCATCGACATCCCGGTCGAGTACCTCCTGGACGCTCAGGACTGGATCGAGGACATCCGTCCGGCCAGCGACCACATTCACTCCCCGCGCCAGGTGGGCGACACCTCGGAGATCGTCGCCCGTATCAAGGAGCTGGGACTTCCGAGCGGAGCGCGGGTCGGTGTCGACTCCGGACTGAACCACCTGGTCTTCGAACAGCTCAAGGCGGCCATGCCGGACGTCGAACTCGTCCAGCTCGCCGATGTCTTCGCCAGCGCTCGCACGGTGAAGAGCGCCGAAGAACTGGCCGTCATCGAAGAGGCGTGCCGCATCTGGGACTCCGCCGTGGAGACGATCCGCGGTTTCGTACGGCCGGGGATGCCGGGCGCGCAGGTCGTCCAGGAGGGCATCCGTGCGATGTGGGCCGAAGGCGCCGACATGGACACGAGGTTCTATCTGTCGTTCGGCAAGCACGCCTCGCAGAACCCGGCGGTCGCGGAACTCTGCCTGTCCCGCCGAATCGAAGCGGGTGACATGCTTACGCTGACATCGATGGCCCGCTATCGCGGCTTCACCGGTCACACCGATCAGCAGATCTCGATGGGTGAGCCGAGCCGGCTGCACGCGGACATGTTCGCTTCCATCCTCGAAGTCCGTGAGCATGTGCTGAGTCACGTCAAGCCGGGCGTGCTGCACTCGGATCTGGCCGTGGCCTACCGCGAAGCGGCCGAGCGGACCCCCTTCAGGTTCTCCCGGCACTCGCAGATCCATCAGTTCGGCATGGACGCCCCCGAGTACCCGGGCAGCAGTCACCGGGTCCAGAAGGAGTTCGTGCCCGGCAAGGAGGAACAGCCCGACTTCGTCCTCGCGCCGGGGATGGTCTACTCGATCTCGCCGACCCTCATCTCTCAGGACGGCAAGGACGTGCTCCTCGGCGGCACCGACCTGACGGTCACCGAATCCGGGTACCGCGAGCTCCAGGCCGTTCCCGTGCAACTGCTCGTCGCCTGATCACAGGGGCCGCTGAGCCGGACGGCTCTCGGTGCCGCGTAAGGCGTCCGGTCATGGACTCAGCCCGCTCACCAGGCAGGAACCCCCGCCTGTACGAGCGGGCTGAGTCCTTGTCCCGTGGAAACCGCAGACGCCCACACACCCGCGGACACCCGTGGGAGTCCGCACCGGTGGAAGCCTCGGCCGGCTCGGAGCGGCCTCCCACCGGTGAGCTTCCCGGTCGCCCTCCGCACTCCCGAAAGCACGAAGGCCCGGACCGGCGCAACCGGTCCGGGCCAGAGGCTTGGGGGCAGAGGCTTGGGGGCAGAGGCTTCGGGTCACGCCGACAGGCACACCGTGCCGTCCACCCCGCCCCGGGACGGCGGACGGGTGGGCACCGCGCGTGATGCGGGTTCGGCCGGAGACGAAGAAGGGCCGGTGCCGGGTGGACCCGGACACCGGCCCTCGACGGGTCGGTCACTCCTGGAGCCAGGAGACCAGGGCCCGGGTGACCTCGCGCGGACGGTCGAGCGTGGACAGGTGTCCGCACTCCGGCACGGTGACGAGCCGGGCGCCCGGAATACCGTTCGCGAGTTCCGCGGCCCGCTCGGGCGGGGTCACCTCGTCGCTCGCACCGACCAGCACCAGGGTCGGGCAGCGGATCGCGGCGAGGCCGGGCCGTGAGTCGGGGCGGTCCGCCATCGCCCGCAGCTGCCGCAGATAGGCGTCGGCCCCGGTCTCCTCGGCCATGCGCCGCACCACCGCCCGCTGTGTGCCGTCGTCCGCCCCCGCGTCGTGGAAGTAGCGGGGGAACAGCAGGTCGCTCAGCTCGCCGACGCGCCCGGCGCGGGCGAGTGCGGCGTGGCTGCGTCGCCCCTCCCGCTTCTGCGGGGTGTCGGGCCGTGCGGTGGTGTCCAGCAGGGCGAGCCTGCTGACCCGGTGGCCCGCCTGGCGCATGATCTCGAAGGCGATGTAACCGCCCATCGACAGTCCGGCCAGGGCGAACCTCGGCGGCGCGCCGTCCAGGATCCGTCGGGCGAGGGCGGGGAGAGAGTCGTCGTGCCGGATGTCGGCGACCGTGACGGAACCGTACCGCCACAGCTCCGGCAGCTGCTCGGCGAACAGCCGTGGCGAGCACAGCATGCCCGGTACGAGGACGAGCGGCAGCGGTTCACGCGCCGGTTCACGCGCCGGTTCGGGCCGCGGTCGGTCCGGTCGGTCAGGTCGCCGCGGAGCCGTCATGACGCGGCCTCGCCCATGGCGAGCCAGACCGTCTTGGTCTCGGTGTACTCGTGGACGGCCTCCGGGCCGTTCTCCCGGCCCAGGCCGCTCTCCTTGTACCCGCCGAAGGGCGCGGCATGGCTGGTCCTGCGGTACGTGTTGATCCAGACCGTGCCGGCCCGCAGCCGCCCGGCGACGCGGTGGGCGCGGCCGACGTCCCTGGTCCACACCCCGGCCGCCAGCCCGTAGCGGGTGTCGTTGGCGATCCGGACCGCGTCGTTCTCGTCCTGGAAGCGCAGCAGGCACATGACGGGTCCGAACACCTCGTCCCGCGCGATCCGCATGTCGTTGGCGACATCGCCGAAGACGGTCGGCGCGACGAAGTAGCCGCCGAGGCGGGCCGCTTCCGGAGACCGGCGGCCTCCCGTGAGCAGGGTGGCGCCGTCCTCCAGGCCGATGTCGAGGTAGCGCAGCACCTTCTCGTACTGGGGGCGGCAGGCGATGGGGCCGAGCTGGGTGTCGTCGTCCAGCGGATCGCCGAGCCGGATCGCGCGGACGCGTTCGACGAGGCGGGCCGCGAACTCGTCGTAGCGGGAGTGGTGCACCAGAACCCGGGAGCCCGCCATACAGCTCTGGCCGGTGCCGTGGAACAGCCCGGTGACGGCCCCGGCGACGGCGGCGTCGAGATCCGCGTCCTCGAACACGATGTTGGGGGACTTGCCGCCGAGTTCCAGCGAGACGCGGGCGAGCCGGTCCGCCGCCGACGCGGCGATCTTCTTCCCGGTGGCCGTCGACCCGGTGAAGGCGATCTTGTCGACCAGCGGGTGGGCGGCGAGCGCGGCGCCGGCGGTGCCGTCGCCGGTCACCACGTTGAACGCTCCGGGGGGAAGCCCGGCTTCGAGGACCAGCTCCGCGAAGAGCAGGGTGGAGACGGGGGTGAACTCCGAGGGTTTCACCACAAAGGTGTTGCCCGCCGCGAGCGCGGGGCAGAGCTTCTGGCACAGCAGGGCGAGCGGGCTGTTCCAGGGGGTGATCGCGGCCACGACGCCGATGGGCTCGCGGAGGGTGTAGGTGAGGGTGTCGGGGAAGGAGGTGGGCAGGGTGTGTCCGTGCAGCGTCTCCGCGATGCCCGCGTAGTAGTGGCAGAAGCCGGCGAGCGCCCTGGTCTGGCCGAGCGCCTCACGCAGCAGTTTGCCGTTCTCCCACACCTGGACACGGGCCAGTTCACCCTCGCGTTCGAGGATGAGGTCGCCGAGGCGGCGGAGCAGCCGGGCGCGTTCCGCCGGGCTGCTGCGCGGCCACGCGCCGGTGTCGAAGGCGGCCCGTGCGGCGCGGACCGCCGCGTCCACATCGTCCGCGCTCGCGCGGGGCACCCCGGCCCACGGCTCGCCCGTGCTGGGGTTCACGGCGTGGAAGCGGCTGCCGTCCAAGGCGTCGGTCCACTGCTCGCCGATGAGCATCCGGTACGTCTCCTGGGCGGCCGGTGGCCCGTCGGCCGCCAACGCGGTCTTCATCGAGGCTCCCTCTCTTCGGGCTGTTCTGGCTGTTCGTGTCGTCGCGGGCCCCGGTTCAGTGCGCGTCGGCACCCGGTGGTTCCGGTGGGGCGGGGAGGGCGCCGTCCGCGGCGAACAGCAGGGACTTGATCACCACCGGTACGACGCTGCTGGGGTGGACCATCTCGCCGATGTCCACATAGTCGAACTCCTCCAGTTCGACGCCGTCGAGGCAGACCAGCGGTGCCGTCACCGCCAGTTCCTCGATCAGCAGGGCCGCCAGTGAACGGCCCATGTCCCCGTCGAGCAGAACGGCGAGGGGCCGGTCGGCGGCGAGGTGTCCGGACATGCCCTTCACCAGTCCGGCGGCCAGCGCCCGGAGCCGGGGATAGGTCGTCGCGCCCGTCCAGCGCACGGCCACCGCGACGGCGTCACTGCCCACCGCCGCGTCCTGGGTCCGGGCCGCCGCCGTGACGGCGCCCGCCACGACGTCCGGGCAGACGGGCCCGGACAGATCGAGCCGGGGGCGGAGCACCGGCACATTGCGCAGCGGCAGCGCCGCCTCGGACGACAGCCCCACGGTGTTGCCGCTGACCTGCACCGTGAACTGCGAGGCGCCGATCACCGTGGCCCGGATGCGCTGGGCGGAACCGAGCACGGTGAGCGGGAGGCGTCCGTCGTGGAGTGCCTCGCCGATCTCGGCGGCCAGCGGCATGGCGAGGTCGCCGAAGTCCTCCTTCTCCGCGTCGGCGAGGTACTCGGCCACCCCGCCGGAGAAGCTGACCGTGCCGGGGCGCACCCCGGCCGGCCGGTCGTCCGCGAGCAGCAGCCCGTCGGGATATCCGGGCGGTACGGTCCCCTTGGTGGCCACGCTCACCAGTACCTCGGTGAAGGCGCGGGCGAGCCGGAGTTCGTCGTCCGCGGAGAGCGGGTCGCCGAGCCGGAGCGGGATCCCGGCCGTACGGGCGATGTCCAGTGCGGGGCCCTCGGCCCGTACGACGCGCCCGTCCTCGAACGCCACCAGTCGGCCGCCCACCGCGACGGCGGCGGTGCCCAGCACCTCGCCGTCCGCCAGAACGGCGATCTTGCTGGTGCCGCCGCCGATGTCGATGTGCAGTCCGGCGTCCGGCCGTCCGCGGGAGGCGGCCACCGCCCCCGAGCCGTGTGCGGCCAGCACCGCTTCGAGGTGGTGGCCCGCCGAGGCGCAGACGAACGTGCCCGACTCGCTCGCGAACAGATCCGCGATGGCCCGTGCGTTGGTCCGTTTGAGCGCCTCGCCGGTGAGGATCACCGCGCCGCTGTCGACGGCGGACCGCTCGACGCCGGCCTTCCGGTAGCAGTCGCCGACGAACGCGGCGAGCCGTCCGGCGTCGATCGTGTTGTCGGATACGTAGGGCGTCAGCAGGACCGGGGAGCGCCAGAGCACGTCGCGCTCGACGACCACGTACCGGCTGGAGTGGTTCTGCGAGCGTCGGCGCAGATGTACCCGCGCGAACATCAGGTGTGTGGTCGAGGATCCGATGTCGATGCCGACGGTGGTCATCTCGACGTGGTCGGCGTTCCAGGCGTAGGAGTCGGCGTACGCGAGCTGGTCCGCGGTCAGGGGCGGGTCGCTGTCCCGGCCTCGTGTTGCGGAGGGGAGGTCGCCGTCGCTCCCGGCGGGCGGCCGGGAGACCGCTGCCGTCACTGCTGCGCTCCGGCGGCGAAGGACTCCTCGAACAGTGCGCGCATCGCGGCCCAGGAGCGGCGGTCGGCGCGGGGGTCGTAGCCGATGCCCGGCATGCCGTAGTGGTCGGACGCGGGATTGGTGAAGCTGTGCTGTGCGCCGCCGTAGACGATGACCTGCCAGTCCGCCCCGGCGTCCCGCATCTCGTCCTGGAAGGCGGCGACGGTCTCGGGCGCGACCAGGGGGTCGGCCGCGCCGTGGCACACGAGCACCCGGGCGCGCACGGCCCCCGGCGCGGCGGGCAGTTCCGTTCCGAGGCTGCCGTGGAAGCTGACGGCCGCGCGCAGCGGGGCGGCGTCGCGTGCCAGTTCCAGTGCGACGGTGCCGCCGAAGCAGAAGCCGATCGCGCCCAGGCGGTCGTCGTCCACCTGGGGCAGCTCCGCCAGGGCGCTGAGTCCGGCGCGGGCGCGCCGCCGGAGCGCTTCGGGGCGCTTCTTCAGTTCGTCGACGAGTTCGATTCCCTCGGGGAGCGATGTGGCCTGGCGGCCGTCGCCGTACATGTCGATCGCCAGGGCCGCGTACCCCAGTTCGCTCAGCATCCGGGCGCGGTCGCGCGCCTGGTCACCGAGGCCGAACGCGTCGGAGGCCACGAGGATGCCGGGCCTCGGCCCGGAGACCGACTCGTCGTAGGCGAGGAACCCCCGCAGCGTCAGAGGGCCGTCGGAGTATTCGAGATCCGTGGTCGTCATGGCGGACCAGCCTTTCGGGGAGTCGGGGGTGAGGGGAGGGCACAGGGGCAGGGAGGATCGTCCGTGCCCCTGTGCCAGGTGCTGTGACCGGAGGGGTTTACCGAGAGGCCCGCGGTGTCCGGTGCGGTGCGAGGCGGTGGTCCGCTGCTCGTACGCGCCGTACTCGCGCGGTCCGACGACGCCGTGGGTACCGCCCGTGCCCGCGGGGCACGGGGGGTGAAGTACCGTGCGGGGCGTCGCGGGCCGGTGGACGTCCCGGTCACAGCGCTGGTAGGCGGCGGTCCCGGCAGCCGTGCGCGAGCGTGCACGCGGCCGGTCCGCCCCGGTCAGGCGGCCATCAGCCGGAGCGCCTCCCGTGCGCTCATGCCGACGGTGACGCCCTGTTTCTCCGCCGTCTCGTTCGCGGCCGAGACGACGCCGTGCTCATAGGTGCTCTTGCCGCTGCCGATGCTGGCCGACATGGTGGACACGGCGGCGGCGGGGATCTTCAGCGAGTCGCAGTGCGCGACTCCCCCGACACCGGAGTGGAACATTCCCATGCCGGCGTCGTTCGCGATCCAGCCCTTGACCCGCCACTGTTCGAGGAGGGGCATGATGGCGGCTCCCGCGTGATTGCCCAGGGCGACGACATCGCGGGAGTAGTCACCCCCGCGGGGGAGGGTGACGAGGGTGGAGACCGCGATGACGCGTCCACCTCTGGCGGTCTTCTCCATCTCGTAGACCTTCTCGTCCAGGTCGACGCGGCCGTTCCTGGCCTGTCCGCGGGGTGCCGCGAGGAGCAGTCTCGCGGCGTCGACGGCGTTCTGGCCGGGTTCCACTCCCAGCTTCCGGGCCAGGGCGTTGGCGTAGCCGATGACGCCGTCCGCCATGGTCCGGCCGTTGGAGAGCGCGGCGCTCATCGTCTCCACGGCGGCCACCGGCAGGCCGTAGCGGTCACCGAAGGCCAGCCCGCTGATGCCGGCCCGCTCCCGGCCCACCCCGGCGTCGTGCCCGATGACGGCCCGTACGCCTTTGCTCATCGCGCGGTTGACGGTGGAGGCGCCGCAGAAGGAGCCGCCGACCGCCACATCGTCGGCGGTGACCTCCTTCTTCGCGACATCGAGTATCGAGTCCATGAGGAAGATCCGTCCGCGCGCGGTCTCGGCGACCGCGAGGGGAGTGCCGCCCAGTGCCTTGGGCTCACCCGGCGGGACCGACGCGGACGCGCGCGCGGTGCCGGTCCGTTCGGTCCCGTCCCGGGAGGTCATCGTCCCGAGGGCGTATCCCGACGCCCCGGCGACCGTGAGGGCCGATGCGCCCGCGACCCTCAAGAGGACTCGTCTCTCCATGGCGATCCCTTCCCTAGCCCTTTTCGGGACCCGGGTTCTTGGGCAACTCCGCGTACCGTCGCGCGAAATCGGGCGCGAGGGGGATGTCACGCTCCTTCAGCTCATCGGCGAACATGCGCAGAATGCGCGGGTCCTCGTTGGCGAAGTCGATCTGGAGTCCGCCCTTCTGGACGCTCATGTCGACCTCGGAGAAATGGGCCTTCCGCTCGTGGGTCACGGGATAGCGGATGCTGCCGAAGGCGATGGCCAGATAGCGGGAGGGGCCGGGACTGGTGTTGAAATGCTGGTGGAACATCTGGTCGGCCGGCGCGTACACACTTCCGTGTCCCCAGTCGAACCGCCGGAATTCCTCGTCGCCTTCGTACCAGAAGAGCGAATAGCCGCTCCCCGACATCGGGAAGATATGGAAGTCGGGCCCGTGCCGGTGCCCCTTCTTGTACGAGCCGGGCGGCATTTCCGAGACATGGGCGTGGGTGGTGCCGTCGGCCATCGACAGGTGGACGTTGGAACTGCCCGGACCGCGCTCCGCCCACTCCTTGAGTTCCAGCTCCTGGACCCGGGGGATGAAGTTGGTGTTCCACTGGTGGCGGCCCGGACGCCGCTCGACGAGTTCCCCGCGTCCCTGGTAGGCGTCGTCGCCGCTGACCCGCTCGAACTGGAAGTCGTTGTCGAACACGAACGCGTTGTCGTGGAAGAGGTTGATGACCAGGGGCAGCGTGGTGACGCTGACCAGCCGGGCCGCCTGCTGGCCGCTCAGGTTGTGGTGCCGGTAGGCGGCGTTCACCGGAAGGGCGAAGAGGCTGCCCTCACCCCATTCGAAGGAGTGCTTCTGCCCGTGCCTGGTCTCGATCTCGGTGGTGCCGCGCCCCGCGAGGACGTAGACGATCTCCTCGTACATATGGCGCTGCCGGTCGATGCTCGCGCCCGCGGGGATTTCGAGGACATACGCGTTGAGCCAGTCGCCCCGTCCGTCGAGATGGACGATCGCCCCGCTCGCCCGGTCGCCGAACCGCGCCCACGGCTTGACGTCGACCGACAGGAGGTCGAAGCCGAAACCCTGGTGGATCGGCACTCCTTCGTCCGCTGCCCACTCCGCGTAGGTCTCGACAAGAAATCGGTCGTCCATGTGCCCTTGACCTTTCCCGCCCGATCGCGTCGGGCTCGATGAGAATCGCTGGTTCGTCTCGTCGGTGATGCCGCTGATGTCGTGGTGTCCGGTGCGCGCCGACTGTTCCGCGGCGGCCGCTGCGTCGTATTCCTGAGCCGTACCCGAGCCGTGTTCCGGCGTGTCAGCGCAAACGCGCTCGGCAATGGACCGGGCGTGCCGCACGGATGGGACGAGTACCTGGCCTGACGTGTTACATTCCCAAGTCAGATAACAGCATCCTGTTAACAGCGTGTCAACCCCCTGGTCACACCGAGCACAACCGAGCACAAAGGCATTGATTCGCGCCGAACGGCCGGCCACCCCCGCCCGGCCGACCGCCCGCCGCGTGACGCCCGGCCGCAGACCCTGACTCCGTGCATTGTTACGTATTGACGTCAGATGTAGTGAGAATGTTAAGCTCCTGCGGCGGAGCCTGATCTTGGGGCTGTCGCCCCGGACGGGCCCGCCCTGATGGAGGGCCGTTCACACGGTCCACGAGGCATCATCCGCGGCACCCGGACGTCATTCCTCCGGCGCGGCCGCGGGACAAGGAGCTGACGTATGCGGGACCCGAACGACATCGTGTCCGCGCGGTCCGCGGAAGGCGTCCAGGTCTGGACGATGAACGCGGCCCCGGTCAACGCGATCGATCCGGACTTCATCGACGCGCTCAACGCGCGCTACGACGCCGCCCTCGCCGACCCGGAAGTCGCCGCGGTCGTCCTCACCAGCGGGCTGTCGGTGTTCTCGGCCGGAGCCGACGCGTCCTGGATGGCCGAGACGGTGGCCGAACACGGTCTGGACCATCTCCTCGCGGAGTTCAACCGGACCATGGACCACTTCCGTGAGCTGTGCCTGCGCCTGCGGCGCGGCCCGCTGCTCACCGTCGCCGCGATCGGCGGCCACGCCCTCGCGGGCGGCCTCGAACTCGCCGCGGCATGCGACCTGCGCTTCGTCGCCGACCGCGACGGTCTGCGGATCGGCGCTCCCGAGATGAAGCTGTTCGGGGTACTGCCCAGCGGGGGCGGCGGCGCCCAGTATCTGAGCCGGCTGATGGGACCCGCCCGCGCCCTGCACTTCATGCTCCACGCCGAGCCCGTCGGTCCCCGGGAGGCCGAGCGCCTCGGCCTCGCCGACGTCCTGTGCGAGCCGGACCAACTGCTGGCCACCGCGGAGGAGTTCGCCGTCACCTCCGCGCGACGCGCCGGACGCACCGGCATCTCGGCCGCCAGGCGCGCCGTGTTCACCGGCCATGAGCTGCCCCTGGCCGAGGCTCTCGTCCTCGACCACTCCCTGCACTGGGACGCCATGCGGCGGGGGAACTTCCTGCCCGGCGTCGAGTCCTTCACCAAGAGATTCGGGTAGGGGACATGAACACGCCAGTGACCCCCGATCCGGGGAGCGGGACGGTGACGAGCGGCGGAGACGGCCCGCACGCGGCCTCCGGTACGGAGGGCGTGCCCGCGGCCCCCGGAGCGGGCGGCGGAACGGCTGCCCCCTCCCCGAGCGCCGAGGTGGCGATCATCGGTACGGGTATGACGCCCTTCGGCAAGCATCTCGGGCGCTCCCTGAAGTCCCTGGGCGCGGAGGCCGCCCACGCGGCCGTGCGCGACGCCGGACTGGAGACCGGCGACCTGGACATGGCGTTCGTCGCCAACGCGATGGCCTCCGTGGTCACGGGCCAGGTCAGCGTCGTCGGCCAGACGATCCTCCGCGACATGGGCATGGCCTCGATCCCGGTGTTCAACATCGACAACGCCTGCGCCGGATCGTCGTCCGCGCTCGCCCTGGCCTGCCAGGCGATCCGCTCCGGCGAGGCGGAGACCGTACTCGTCCTCGGCGTGGAGAAGCTCTACAGCGAGGACCGGACCCTGACGTACCGCGCGCTGAACGGCGCCGCCGACATCGATGTCCTGCACCGGTCCGGCATCGACCCGGACAGGGAGAGCGTCTTCGTCGCGGCGGTGTACCCGCCCCGGCTCGCGGCGTACGCGGCACGGCACCGGCTCACGGCCGACACCCTGGCCCGTATCAGCGTCAAGAACCGGCGGCACGCGGCGGACAACCCCCTCGCCCAGTACCGCGAGCCCCTGACCGTGGAGAAGGTGCTGGCCTCCCGGCCCGTCGCGGAGCCGGTCCGCGCGCTGATGTGCGCGCCCATCGGCGACGGGGCCGCCGCGGTGGTGGTGACCCGCGAACGCAATGTCACCCCCGCGCACTCCCCCGTCTGGATACGCGCCTGCGCGATCGGCATGGGCGGAGCGGCGGACGGCGGATCCGCCCTGAGCCGGGTCGCGGACCGGGCCTACCGGCGCGCGGGCACAGGACCCGGCGCGATCGACGTGGCGGAGGTGCACGACTCGATCTCGTTCAACGAACTGCTGGCCTACGAGGAACTCGGCTTCTGCGGTGCGGGCGAAGGCTCCGACCTGGTCGACGAGTCGGCCACCGCCCTCGGCGGCAGGCTCCCCGTCAACACCAGCGGCGGTCTGGAATCGCGCGGACACCCGGTCGCCGCCACCGGACTCGCCCAGGTCGCCGAACTGGTCGCGCAACTGCGCGGCGAGGCGGGGGCCCGGCAGGTGCCCGGGGCACGGTGGGCACTCGCCGAGAACGCCGGAGGCATGGCGCTCGACGACACCGCGGCGATGGCCGTGACGATTCTGGAGGGGCGGGGCGGGATATGAGCACCGGACACGGGAACACCGCGGACGAGAACACCGCGCGCGGCGCCACGGACGGCGGTGACATCACGTACGAGAACTCGGCCTACGAAGTGGCCATCATCGGCTTCGGGCCGGTCGGCATGGTCCTGGCGGGCCTGCTGGGCCGGCGCGGCGTCCGGGTCCTCGTGGTGGAGAAGTCCACCGAGGTCTACCCCCTGCCCCGCGCCGCGCACATCGACCACACCGGGCTGCGAACCCTCCAGGAGCTGGGCTGCCTGGACGAGTTGCTGCCGCGGATGCTCCCCAACCGCGGCCTCACCCTGGTCGACGCCTCGCTGCGCAGCCTGGTCCAGGTGCCGGGCGACCAGGGCAGCGTCTCGGGCCTGCCCGCCAGCATGTACTTCTACCAGCCCGAGTTCGACCGCACCCTCGACCGCGTCGTCAGCGCGATGGAGAGCGTGGAGGTGCGCCGCGGCCTGGAGATGGTGTCACTGGAGCAGGGGCCCGACGGCGTCACCGTACGGTGCGTGGACCGGGCGACCGGTGCGACCGTACAGCTCGGGGCCGACTGGCTCATCGGCTGCGACGGCGCGGCGAGTCCGGTCCGGCAGGCGCTCGGCATCACGCTGGACAGCCTGGGATTCGACGAGGAATGGCTCGTCTTGGACCTGGTCGACCGGCTCGGCCGCGGCGATCTCCTCACCGAGGCGATCCAGGTCTGCGACCCACGCCGCCCCTATGTGGCCAACCCGATCCCCGGCGGGCGCTACCGGGCGGAGTTCATGCTCTTCCCCGGCGAAGATCCCGAACGCCTCAAGGAACGCGCGTCGCTCGACCGGCTGCTCGCCCCCCTCTTCCCCGAACTCCGGTTCGACGTCGAACGCAGCGCCGTCTACACCTTCCACGGGCTGAGCGCGCGGACCTGGCGAGTGGGCCGGGTCCTGCTCGCCGGCGACGCCGCGCACCAGATGCCGCCCTTCCTCGGCCAGGGCATGTGTTCGGGAATCCGGGACGCCTCGAATCTCGCCTGGAAGCTGGCCAGGGTCCTGCGCGGCCTGTTGCCGGCGGCTGTGCTGGACACCTATGAGAGCGAGCGGTCTCCGCACGTCCGCAGTGTCGTGGCCTCCGCGGTCGAGTTCGGCCGGTTCGTCAGTATCAGCGATCCGCAGGAGGCGGCCGAACGCGACCGGCGCCTCCTCTCGGGCGCGGACTCCCGTCCGCTGGGATTCCAGCTGCCTCCCCTGGCGCCGGGGCCGCTCGTCCACGGGGGCGGGGGCACACTCTTTCCGCAGCCCACGCTGGACGGGTCCACCCGGCTGGACGACCGGGTCGGCGACCGGTTCCTCGTCATCGCCAGGACCCCGGAACTGCTCACGGGTCCGGCGCGGTGGTGGCACACCTTCGACGACTGCGCCGTGCTGACCCTCGGCGACCTGGGGCAGGAGGCCGGGACGGTGTCCCGGTGGCTGGACCGCCGTGACGCGGACTTCGCCGTCGTACGCCCCGACCGGTGCGTCCTGGCCGCCGGACGCGATCTGGCGGCCGTCACCACGGAGCTGCGCGAGACCCTCGACCGGCCCGCACTGGCCGGCCGGTCCCTGTGACCCCCGAGCCCACGCACACCATCAACCGTTGAAGTAGGAGGGAGGACACACTCATGGGAGACGTCTACCCAGCGGGCACGAGCATTCCGGACCACTACCTCGTCCCGCCCGAGTCGCAGCCGCGGTACATGGATGTCCCCGGCAGCCCCGTAGGAGACACGGCCAACGCCGGGGTGGAGCTGTCGGACCGTCAGGTGGCGGCGGGCCGAGGCGATGCCACGGCGCTGATCCACCACGAGTCGGGGCGCCGGTGGACCTACGCCGACCTGTCACGGGAGAGCAACCGGCTCGCGGGCGCACTGCTCGGCCTCGGGCTCGGGCTCGGCGACCGGGTGGCGATCCGGTCGCCCAACCGCCCCGAGGCGCTGGTGGCGGCCCTCGCGGTCTGGAAGGCCGGCGGGGTCGTCGTCCCGACACCCGCCCAGGCCAAAGGCCCTGAACTGTGCTACTTCCTGGAGGACGTGGAGGCTCGCCTCCTCTTCACGTACGCCGACGACCCCGAGCCGGAGCATGTGGCGATGGCGGTCGAGCGCGGTCTGGTCGAGCGGGTCGTCGTCCACGGACCGGGCGCGGAGACCTCCCCGTACACGAACTGGGCGAGTCTGGCGGAGTCCGCGCCGGACGACTTCACCGTGCCCGAGCGCTCCAGCGACCATGTCGCCCTCGTCTGGCACACCGGCGGCACCACGGGACAGCCGAAAGCCTGCTACCACACGCACCGGCGGTTTCTGTTGGCGGGCCATGCCACCGGGCTGGCCACCGGGGTGCGGCCGGGCGAGGTGTGGGCGGCGGCGGCCCCGATCGGGCACGCACTCGGCTTCATCTTCCACACCAACTACACCCTGCTGCACGGCGCGACCGCTGTGCTCATCGAACGGTACGCGGACCCGGAGACGGTCGCCGAGGCCATCGGGCGGCACCGGGTGGGCACGTTCACGGCCGTGGCCATCGCCTGGTCGAGACTGGCGTCCGCGCTCGAACGCAACCCCGACCTGGACGTGTCGTCACTGCACCGCGCCTACGCCATGTGGCAGACGTCCGGCTCCTCACCCGTGCGGGAGCAGTGGCGCGAGCGCGGCCTGGAACTGATGAACAACTTCGGCAGTACGGCCTTCGCCGGCTGGGTGCTCGCGCCCCGCGCGGGCGAGGACTTCGAGCCCGCGTCGCTGGGCCGGTCCTCCCCCGGCTACACGGTGCTCGCGGCCGAGCCCGACACCGCGTCGGGCGTCCGTCCGGCCGCCGACGGCACGGTGGGCCGGCTCGCCGTGCGCGGTCCGAGCGGGCTCACCTACTGGCGGCGCGCGGACCTCCAGCGACGCGATGTGGTGGACGGCTGGACGCTCGCCGACGATCTGATCCGCTACGAGCCCTCGGGCAACGCGACCTATCTGGGCCGTACCGACTTCCTGATCAGCACCGCCGGATACAAGGTCGTGCCCGCCGAGGTCGAGGCCGCCCTCGGCAGCCACCCGGCGGTCCGCGAGGTCTGCGTCGTCGGCGCGCCCGACCCCGAGCGGCAGGAGATCGTCGCCGCCTATGTCGTCCCGGCCCCCGGCCACCAGCCCTCCCCGGTCCTGGTGAGCGAGTTGCAGGGCCATGTGAAGGGGGCGATCTCGCCCTACAAGTATCCCCGGCGGATCGAGTTCGTGGACGCCCTGCCCCGCGACCACGTCGGCAAGCTCCAAACACGGACCGTGCAGGAGTGGGCGGAGAAGGGAATTCCCTCATGACCGAGTCGTACGGCGCGGAGCCCCGCGGCCGGGTGGAGCTGACATCGCGGCGCGGGCTGAGCTACCGGCGCCGGGGCGAGGGCCCCGTACTGCTGCTGGTGCACGGCTGGTGCCTGGACCGGCGCATGTGGATGTACCAGGAGGCCGCGCTCGCCGACTCCTTCACGGTGGTCGGCGTCGATCTCGCGGGCTTCGGCGGCTCCGCCGGCCTCGCGGGCCCCTACTCGGCGGCTCGGCACGCCATGGACCTCGCGGATCTGCTGGCGGAGCTGGGGGCCGAGAGTCCGACGGTGGTCGGCTTCGCCTACGGAGCCACCGTGGCCATGGAGTTGGCGAGCGCCTTCCCCGACCGGGCCGGCCGGCTGGTCCTGATCGGCGTGCCCAGCGCGGCGACGGCGCCGTACGAGAAGATGCCGAGGGCGATGCTGCGGGACTGGCCGGACTTCGCCGCCAGGTCCGCCCGTGCCATCTGCGCCGACGACGTCTCCGAGGCGACGGTGGACTGGCTGGGCCGGATGTTCGCCGGGACACCGCTGCCGGTGGCACTGGAGGCGGTCGGACAGCTCGCCCGCTGGGAGCCCCTGCCGAGGGCCGCCACCGTCACGGCGCCGACCCTGGTGGTCCACGGCGCCGAGGACCGGGTGGTGCCCCTCGACGTCGCGGCACAGCTCACCGGGGCCCTGCCCGACGCCACGCTCGCGACCGTGGAGGGCGCCGCCCATCTGGTACCGGTCGACGCGAGCGAGCAGCTGAACCGGCTGATCGACGGCTTCGCCCGGAAGACGCCATGACGCTCCCGCGGCGGACCGCCGCCGAGGAGCTGCCGCCCGAGACGGCCGTCGTGGGCGGCGGCCGGATGGGCGCGGGCATCGCGCACGCCCTGCTGCTGGCGGGCAGCACCGTGACGCTCGTCGAGACCGGTGCCGACGCCGTGGCCGCGGCCCGCGCGAGAGTGGTCCGCGCGGTGGAGCGCAGTGCCGAGCGGGGCGCGCTGGACACCTCGGCCGACCGGGTGCTGGCCCGGCTGACGACCACCACCACGATCGACGGCACCGCGACCGCGGGGCTCGTGGTCGAGGCCGTGTCCGAGTCACCCGCGCTGAAGGCGAGCGTGCTCGGGGCCGTGGCCCGTACGGTGAGCCCGTCGGCGGTCATCGCCACCAACACCAGCAGCCTGTCCGTCGACGAACTGTCCCTCGCCACGCCTCCCGCCGGGCGGTTCATCGGGCTGCACTTCTTCAATCCCGTACCCGCCAGCGCCCTGGTCGAAGTGGTCACCGGAACCGCCACCGCCCACGAGGTCACCGAGCGGGCGGTCGGCTGGGTCCGGCGGCTCGGCAAGACCCCTGTGGTGGTCCGCGACTCACCCGGCTTCGCCACCAGCAGACTCGGGGTCGCGCTCGGCCTGGAGGCGATCCGCATGGTGGCGGAGGGCGTCGCCTCGGCCGAGGACATCGACACCGCCATGTCCCTCGGCTACCGCCACCCGGTCGGCCCGCTGCGGCTGACCGACCTCGTCGGACTCGATGTCCGGCTCGGCATCGCCGAGTACCTGGCGAAGACCCTCGGCAGCCGGTTCGAACCGCCGCCCCTGCTACGGGAGATGGTCGACCGGGGCCATCTCGGCCAGAAGAGCGGACAGGGGTTCTACCCATGGTGACCGCCGTGCCCGCACCGACCCACCGCCAGACCCGACCCATCACCAGAAGGGGTGACCGATGGCCAGAATCCCGATGACGCTCGCCTGCTGGGACTACGACCGGACCCGGGCGCTCAGCGACGAGTCCGTACGGCCGGAGGGCATCGCGCTCACCTATCTGCCGCTGATGATGCCCGAGAGCGCGTTCCGCATGCTCCACTTCGGCGACTTCGAGGCGTCGGAGATGTCCCTGTCCTGGTACACGCGGCTGGCCGCGCTCGAGGACCGGCCGTTCACCGCCATCCCCGTCTTTCCTTCGCGGATGTTCCGGCACTCCTGTATCTACGTCAACGTCGACAGCGGCATCGAGAAGCCGGCCGACCTGGTGGGCAAGCGCGTCGGCTGCCCCGAGTACCAGATGACCGCCGCGGTGTGGATCAAGGGAATGCTGGCCGACCACTACGGCGTCCCGGTGAGCAGCGTCCGGTACGCCACCGGCGGGCTGGAGCAGCCGGGCCGCCGCGAGCAGCCGATGGACCTCCCCGCGGACATCGTGGTCGAACCGATCGGCGACGACCGGACCCTGTCCGACATGCTCGACTCGGGTGAGATCGACGCGCTCTACACGGCTCACATGCCGTCCTGCTTCGCCCGGCGCTCCCCGAACGTCCGGCGGTTGTTCGAGGACTACGTCTCCGTCGAGCAGGAGTACTACCGCACGACCGGCATCTTCCCGATCATGCACACGGTCGTCATCCGGCAGGACGTGCTCGCGGCCCACCCCTGGACCGCGCAGTCGCTCACCAAGGCGTTCGAGGAGTCAAAACAGCGGGCGCTCGACGATCTGCGGGAGACCACCGCCCTCAAGTACGCACTGCCCTGGCTGACCGCCGCCGCCGAGGAGGCGCGGGAGGTGCTGGGCGACGACGACTACTGGCCGTACGGCATCGAGCGCAACCGGGAGACCCTGCGGACGTTCATCCGCTACTCGCACGAGCAGGGGCTGATCGACTCGCGCATGGAACCTGACGCGCTCTTCGCCGCGGGCACGCTCGCGGCGGCGAAGATCTGATAAGGAAGAAGCAGGGGCCGGGCGGGTGCCGTACGGCGCCCGCCCCTCCCCCGTATCCGACCGAGCACCGCAAGAGCAGAACCGAGACGGACTTCATGATGACGACCCCCCCAGCCCGTATCCCGCCGGTGCCGCACGGCATGTCCCCGAGCGCGCACTCGGGCGGTTGTGCACGATGACCGGGACGACAGGACAGAGCACACCCAACGAGGTTTCCCGGTATCAGCTGATGTGGCGGGACCTGGGCCTGCGACCGCTCAAGGCCCGCTCGATCATCGCGTCGGCCCTGCTGGGCTGTTACCCGTCGGGGCTGACCAGCCGTCAAGTCGTGAGGTTCACCGGCCTCTTCGGCGTCCCGGACACCACCACACGGGTCACGCTCTCCCGCATGGTGGCCGGGGGCGAGCTGGAGATGAGCGACGGCCGGTACGCCCTCGCGGGCCGGCTCGCGGGCCGGCGGGTCCGGCAGTCGATGAGCCGGGTTCCCGAGATGCTGCCGTGGGACGGCACCTTCGAGCTGGAGGTGGTGCGGCTGGACCGGCGCAACGCGGGAGACCGGGTCGCCCTGCGCGGTGCGATGCACAACCTCAGACTGGGCGAGTACCGCGAGGGACTGTGGATGCGGCCGAGGAACCTCGACCCGGAGCGGCTCGCCGAGGACCGGGCGATCGTCGGACGGCAGTGCGAGACGATGATCGCCTCCGGCAGCAAGGATCCGGCCGATCTGGTGGGCCGCCTGTGGGATCTGCGCGCCTGGCAGCGCCTCGCCGAATCCCTGCGCTCGTCGATGGAGCGGACTCAGGTGGACCTGGACGCCCGTGTCGTCGAGGCGCTGGCGCCCGGGTTCATGGTGGCCGCCGCGGTCATCCATCACTTCGGGGACGACCCGCTGCTGCCCGACGAACTGGCCCCCCGCCCCTGGTCCGCGCGGGTCCTGCGGGAGGAGTGGGAGCGCTTCGACGCCTCCTGGCAGCGACTGCTCCGGGAATGGCTCGACTGAGCGGTGTGCCGCGTATCGCCGGACCGGACCGTCCGATCAGACGCCCCGCACGTCACCGCCCGGCCGGCGGGGCCCGGGCGGTGACGTGCGGGTGTCGGGATGTCACTCCAGCCGCAGGACGCGGCGCGCGTTGTCGAGCATGACCTTCTGGCGGACCTCGGGCTTGATGCCCAGCTCGTCGAACTCGGCCGTCCAGCGCTCGGGGGTG
This sequence comes from Streptomyces sp. NPDC004838, assembly GCF_053600955.1. Classification (NCBI taxonomy): domain Bacteria; kingdom Bacillati; phylum Actinomycetota; class Actinomycetes; order Kitasatosporales; family Streptomycetaceae; genus Streptomyces; species Streptomyces sp. NPDC004838. The sequence goes on from NZ_JBSGAW010000029.1 coordinate 98,522, forward strand.
AGCGCGGGCCAGTCGGACCCGAAGAGGCACTTGTCCTGGAGGATCGAGTTGACGTGGCGCACCAGGGACTCCGGGAAGTACTTGGGGGCCCAGCCCGAGAGGTCGATGTAGAAGTTGCTCTTGTGCCGGGCGACCGCCAGGTTCTCCTCCGACCAGGGCCAGGACGGGTGAGCCCCGACGATGGTCAGTTCGGGGAAGTCCGCGGCGATGTCGTCCAGATAGGGGATCGGCCGCCCGGCGTCGAGCTTGAAGCCCATACCGCCCGGTGTCCCGGCGCCGGAGGCCATGAATCCGCTGTGGAACAGGACGACGAGCCGCTGGGCCGACGCCTCTTCCCACAAGGGATAGAAGCGGCGGTCGTTCGGATAGAACTTCTGGCGTCCCGGATTGAGTTCGCCGATCCCGGCCAGCCCCAGTTCCTCGGCGCAGCGGCGGATCTCGTCCTGCGCGACCCGGCCCTGCCAGGGGTCGACGGCCCCGAAGCCGATGAAGACGTCGGGGTGCCGGCGTACCACCGCGGCGATGTGATCGTTCGGCACCGGGTGGACGCCGGAGGTGGTGATGTCGCTGCTGTTCATCAGGACGGCCCGCATACCCCGCGCCCGGTACTCGTCGGCGAGTTCGTCGACGCCGACCGTCTTGAGTTCCTGGCCGAAGTACCGCGCCTGCTGGTGGGCTCGCGCGCCCAGTGCTTCGACGGTCTCCTTGTCGCGGAGGTGGACGTGGAAGTCGATGCCCTTGAGCTCCATACGGTGGGTTCCTTGTCTGGTGGAAGAGGCGTGCGGGGTCAGATCGCGCCCGCGTCGCGCAGGGCCCGGATCTCCTCGGGGCCGTATCCGGCTCGGGCGAGGACCGGATCGGTGTGCTCGCCGACCCGGGGCGGCGGCAGGGTCGCCTCGCTGGCGGTCCGCTCGTAGCGGACGGGGAATCCGACGAGGTCGAGTGCCCGGTCGCCGTCGCCGAAGGTCTCGGTCATGCCGATGGCCCGCACCTGGGGGTCGTCCAGCGCCTCGGCGACGTCGTGGATGGGCGCGACGGGGACGTCGTACTCCTCCAGTACGGCGAGCCAGGTGTCCCGCGGTTTGGCGGCGAACGCCTCGGCGAGGATGAGGTGCAGTTCGTCGTAGTGGTCGATGCGGTCGTTCTTGGTCCTGAAGCGCGGGTCGTCCGCCAGTTCGGGGCGGCCGATCGCGCGGGTGAGGCTCTGCCAGAACTTGGGCGGCGAGGAGAGATGGATGCCGATGGGTTTGCCGTCGGAGCCGGTGAGCGCGTATGTCTGCGAGCGGCGCGGCCGGGTGGCGGGACCGCTCACCTCCCCGGTCATCGTGTACTCCGCGACGGGGTGCGCCATGAAGCCGAGGCTCGCCGCGAGCATGGAGGTCTCCAGCCGCTGGCCTCGGCCGGAGATCCCGCGCTCGACGAGGGCGCCGAGGATTCCGTACGCCGTCGTCATGCCGGTGATCTGGTCGGAGAGCGCGGGGCCGATCGGCCGGGGGTCGGCGCGTTCGCTGATCTGGCTCCACAGTCCGCTGACGGCCTGCGCGATCGCGTCATAGGTGGGCCGGTCCCGGTAGGGGCCCACGGTGCCCATGCCGGAGAGGGAGCAGTAGACGACGCGGGGGTTGCGGCGGCTCACCTCCTCGTAGCCGAGGCCGAGGCCGTCGAGTCGTCCGGGGCGGAAGTTCTCCAGGACGACGTCGGACTGTTCGGCGAGCCGCAGATAGGCGTCGCGCCCGGACTCGTGCTTGAGGTTGAGCGTCACGCTCCGCTTGCCGCGGTTGAACGCGGCGAACTGCGGAAGGATCTCCTCGCCTCGCCCGCTCCACCGGCGGAACGGGTCCCCGGAGCCGGGCATCTCGACCTTGATGACCTCCGCGCCCTGGTCGGCGAGGAGCATGCCCGCGTAGGGGCCACTGATGAAGTTGGCGTTCTCGAGGACGCGGATGCCGGTCAGCGGTCCAGCCACAGACGTGTTTCCTTTCGGTGTGCCGGTCGGGGGACCGGGTGCGTACGACCGCGGTGGCCGCTCATCACAGGCGGTGCCCGGCGGCGGCGACCGGATCGGTGGAGCGGGGCTTCATCCCGATCAGCTCGCGGAACTCGGCCGCCGTCGCCAGACGTCGGCCGAGCGTCTCGGCGGTGGCCTTGACCCGCTCCACCATCTCCGCGCTGCTGCTCAGCAACTCGTCGCGGTGCGGGTAGCGGTACACGGTGTCCTCGGTGCCGACGCGCACATGGAGCCCGAGGAGCATCGCGGTGGTCGCGAGGTAGTGGCCGGCCCGCCCGGCGGCGCAGACCTGGATGAAGGCGTTCGGGTCGATCTCGCGGATGCGGTCCACGATCTGGACGAGTTCGGAGACCATCGCCCTGGGGTGGGCCAGATAGGTCGCGAGGCGGTGACTGGAGGCGGTGTAGGGGTAGCCGATCAGAATGATCCAGCAGGTCGGGTCGGGCAGGACGCCCTTGGCGAGGACGAGCCGGTGTGCCAGTTCGACCTCGGCCGCCGAATGGATCGAGAAGAACACCCGGCCGCCGTGATCGGTGACGACGTGGGAGACGGCCTCGGTCCACTCCTCCGGATGGCTGGGCGCCATGGGGGCGGTCTCGGCCAGGCCCGAGGAGATGGGGAAGACGTTCTCCGCGAAGTTCCGGCCGCGCAGGATGTTGGCGTCCCGTACCCAGTCGTGGCGGGTCCGGGCGTCGATCGACGAAATGATCTCCGAATAGGTCTCCGGGACGGAGAGCCCCGACTTCTCGATGGCGTCGATACCGCCGAAGTCGACGTGGATGCCGCAGGCGCCCGCGTCGATCGACTCGACGGCGGCGTCCACGAACCCTCCGAGGTCCGCGGTGTAGTCCGGAACGTCCTCGTCGGCCTCGCGCCCGGTCCGTCCCGACACCGCGGCGGTCACCACCACCAGCTCCGGGATGTCCCAGCGCGGCTGGACGCCGGGCGGTGGTGGGGCGTCCATCTCCCGGACACCGCGCGCCTTGTGCAGTTCCAGGCGGCTCGGTAGGTCCCCCCAGTCCGTGCTCAGGTCCAGCATGCGGAACTCCTTCCGACTGCGTGCCCGGCGCCGCTCCGGGCGGACCAGGGCACTTCCACTGCCCGTTACAACTACTCGACAGATATACTCAAAATGTTAATTGAGTGTCAACCCCCCGGAACGGACCCGCTCCGGCCCGCCCGTTCCACCGCTTCCGGACCCCGCCCCGGAGCGCGTGCGCGCTACCGCGCCATGGCCCTGGCGGCACGACCCCGTAACGCGCCCCTGGCGGCGCGGCCCCCACGGCACAGCGAGTTCTTCAGCCCAGACTGGACAGTTTGGACTGAAGAATTTACGGTGAGGGCATGGCAGCAACCACAGGGGTCGTATCGGCGTCCGCAGTCCGCGCCGCGCGGGACGTTCAGGTGCTGTTCAGCCGACTGCGCCGACGGCTCAGGGAGCTGTACGACACCCGCGAACTCACCCCCACGCAGATCGCCGTGCTCAGCAGGCTGGGCAAGGAAGGCCCGGCGTCCACCAGCGATCTGGCGTCCGCCGAGCGGGTCCGCCCCCAGTCGATGGCGGCCACCGTCGCCGCGCTGGACGAACGCGGCCTCATCCGGCGCCGCCCCGACCCGGACGACGGCCGCCGGCTGCTGGTCTCCCTGACCGGCGCGGGCCGCGAGTTCTTCGACGACAAGCAGCGCGCGGGCGAGGAGTGGCTGGCCCGCGCCCTTCAGGACCGCTTCACCGAGGCCGAGCGCCGGACCGTCATCGAGGCGATGGCCCTGCTGGAACGGCTCACCCCGCCGTGAGGTCGAAACCGGCCGGCTCCGCCCGTGCTCCGCACCCCGCCCCGGCCGGCCCGAAGGAGAGCTTCGACCGCAGGCTGATCGCCCCGCTGATCCTGGGTTCGGTGCTGAACCCGGTCAACACCACCATCATCGCGGTATCGCTGGTGCCCATCGGCGAGGCGTTCCGCGCCCAGCCTTCCCAGACCGCCTGGCTGGTGACCGGGCTCTATCTGGCCACGGCCGTCGGACAGCCCGTCGTCGGACGCCTGGTCGACCTCCACGGCCCTCGCCGCCTCTTCCTCGCCGGCGCGGGCCTGGTCGGCATCGCCGGTCTCCTCGGCGTCCTCGCCCCGAATCTGGAGCTGCTGATCCTCGCCCGGGTCCTGCTGGGCCTCGGCACCTGCGCGGGCTACCCCTCGGCGATGCACCTCATCGGCAGCGAGGCCCGGCGCACCGGCCACGACAGCCCGGCCTCGGTCCTGACCGCGCTCGCCGTCGCCAACCACACCATGGCCGTCATCGGCCCCACGCTCGGCGGACTGCTGATCGGCCTGGGCGGCTGGCGCGCCACCTTCGCGATCAACATCCCGCTCTCCGCGGCCTGTCTGGTCCTCGGTGCACTGCGCCTCCCCAGGACCTCCCCGCCCCGGCCCGCCCCCGGCGAACGCGTCCACGGTGTGCGACCCGCCGCACGGCTGGACCTGCCGGGCATGGCGCTCTTCGCCACGACGCTCGTCTGTCTGCTGCTGTTCCTGATGAGTCCGCGGGCGGCCCACGCGTACCTGCTCGTCCTCACCGCCGCGGCGGCGACGGGACTGGCGGTCCGGGAGCTGCGCACCGCGCACCCCTTCATCGATCTGCGGCTGCTCGGCGGCAACGCCCCGCTGCTGGCCAGCTACCTCCGCAATCTGCTGGCCATGATCGTGGGCTACGGATTCCTCTACGGTTACGCGCAATGGCTGGGCGAGGGGCATGGACTGCCCGCGCCGGTGGTCGGACTCGTCCTGCTCCCCCTCTTCCTGACCGCCCTCGTCGTATCCGCCCTCACCGGACGCCGCGGCGGCGTCCGCGGAAGGCTGCTCGCGGGCGCCGTCGCCCAGATCGTCGCCTGCGCCATGCTGCTGCTGGTCCACTCGGGCAGCGCGATCTGGCTGCTCCTCGCCGTCGCCCTGGTGATGGGAGCACCCCAGGGTCTCAACGCCCTCGCCATACAGAACGCCGTCTACCACCAGGCCGACTCCGAGCGCATGGCCTCATCGGCCGGGCTGCTCCGCACGTTCACCTGTCTCGGTGCGATGATCGCGTCCGCCGCCACCGCGGCCTTCTTCCGCCACGGCGCGGACACCGGCGGCCTGCGGCTGCTGGCCCTGTTCATGCTCGCCGTCGCGGTCCTCTTCCTCGCGGTGACCCTGCTGGACCGCTCACTGCGCCGCGTCGGCGCGCCGAAGGGCGCACCGACGACGTAGCGCGGTCCCGTATCAGGCGGATGCGCCCGGCTCCTGGCGGGGAGGCGACGGTCCGGGGGCTGCGTGGCGGTGGTGTGCGGGCCGGGTGGCGCGGGTGGTGGCGTGCGAAGCACCGGCCGGGACGGTCAGTCCGGCGGGGGCTGCGGCGAGCGGCGGGCCCACCCGAACACGCGCCCGACCGGGCCGGTCGCCGGGTCCGGTGGCTCCGGCGCGGTTCGCTCGGCCTGCAGGCGAAGCTGGTCGGCGTCGTCCGAGGCGGTGGCCGTGCGGTGCGTCTCGGCGAACCTGCTGATCAGATCGAGGAGTTCGTCACGGGCGGCCAGTCCCTGCGCTCCGGGGCCGGACAGGGCCTCGCGCAGTGCCGTGTGCAGGGCGTCACGTACGAGGGGCCAGGGGCCGCTGACCGGGTAGGCGCGGTTCAGGCTCGCGTGGAGGTCTTCGAGCACCTGATCCCGGCCTTCGTCGGACCGCTCGCGCCGACGTGCGGTCCGATCCAGGGCAAACCGCAGCGCGTCCGCGGCCTCGGCCGACAACAGCACGATCGTGGGATTCATCTCGTCGAGCTGGACCTTCAGCGCAGTGATCTCGTCTTCGTGCCAGCGCCAGCCGTCCCCCAGCTCGTCGAGAGCCCGCCGGAAGTCTCCCACCCGGTTGAGCGGCAGCGGCACGGCCACCACCAGATCCTCATCGCGCTCCCATACGCCGTGGCTGAGACCGAAGTCCCTTCTCCAGCCGACCACGTCGAACTCCACGCCGTCTCGCGGGATCGCGGATGGAGGCGGTCCTTGACGAGCGTATCCGTACCTGGCCAGGCTCTGGTCGATTTCCTCCCAGGTCAGCACCGGGAGCGCGGACCGGTTGGCGAGGAAGCAGTGGCTGGTCCATTCCTCGCCCTCCGTGGAGATACCGATGGTCCGGGCTTCGGCCTGCAAACGTGCCCGGCCAAAGTGCCGCTCCAGCAGCGTCATCGTGCCTCTTTCCGTCAGGACAGTGCGGTGTGCACCCGATGGAGATAGCTGAAGTCGTGATTCTGCGGGGCCTTGCGAAGTGGGCGGATCTCCCGCGTGGCCACGTTCAGGGCATAGCCGCCGATCGTGCCGAGAAGCCAGCCGGCGTCCGGGAGCAGCAGGGCTCCGCCCGCCGACGCGGCGAGCGCGACCGACACGGTGATCGAGCGGTGTGCCCAGGCCATGCGGCTGCTGCGACTGGCGGCGCGATAGTCCTCCAGGGCCTGGGAGAGTTCCACCCGGAGCTGGGCGAACGCGTCCGCGGGGTGTTCGTAGTCGCGGCGCAGCTCGCCGAACAGACGGTGCAGGGCGCGCATGAGGCGTACGCGCTCGTCGGTGTACTTGTCCCGGAAGGCGAGGACCTCGGTGGTCGGCGTGTTCGGCGCGGGCACCGGCAGCAGTCGGCCGAGTTCCATCTCCCATCCCAGGAAGCCCGTCGGGGTGGCGGAACGCAGGCTGTCGCGGTACGCCGACTCGCTGTCGGTGTAGGGGAAGAGTACGATGTCGGGGTTCACGGCGAGCTCACGCGCGAGGACCCCGACGATGAGCGTCTGAACCTCTTGAGAGACGCCCAAGGTCATCAGTCCGAGGTTCCGGGCCCGATGGCGTACCGCGAGTCCCAGGTCCACCAGCATTCTCTCCAGCCACCAGGTGGTCTTGGAGAAGAGGAGGACGGCTTCGGGGGGATCGCCGGGTCTCGGCGGGTTCGGCCGCTGCGCGATGCGCCGCAGCTGTTCGACCAGAACGGTCGATGACTGTCCCGAGGGGGAGATCGTGCGGCCGTACTCGTCGAGCACGGCCAGGGACCCTTCGGCGAAGGCGAGCGGCCGGTACAGTTCGCGCTCCTCCAAGCGCTTCAGCTCCTCGCCCACCACCGCTTCGTACACTCGGGGGTCGCGGGGTACGACCGACGCCAGGCCGTCCCAGTACAGCAGCGCCTGGTGGACGACCTCCGTGGGCGGATTCACCGCCGGGTAGTACAGCAGCACGCCCATCAAAGTCCCCCGGCACGTCGACGTCAGCGGGGCCAACGATAGCGAAACGTACCGGCGTTGGCGTTCTGAACCCCTGTGAGGCCGGGTGCCGACGCCGTCCGGGTCCCAGTCCCGCCTTGTTCCACCGGGCAGGGGTCGTACGAGCGGTCGGCGGGTCCGACGACCGAGTCCCGCCGGGGGGCGCGGCCCCCGGCGGTTCATGGATCCCGTGACACAGCGCGCGGATCACGTCGGACGCGGGCGGGCCGTGTGGTGCGGCTCGGCCGTTGCCCGCGGCCCGCGGCTCCGGCTCACCCGCCGCCGTCGCCCCCGTCTCCCCCGCCGTCACCGGAGCCGGAGAAGTCCCAGACCCCCGAGAAGTCCGCGGCGTCCAGCAGAGTGTCGGTGACCTCCACCGTCACCCGGTCGTAGAAGCCGTCCACCAGGTCGCCGAACTGTTCCGAGCGGGCCGCGCCCCGGATCGCGCCCGCGAGGACCTGCCCGGTGGCGCGTGCGACCGGGCCGCCGCCCTTGCCGCCGGGGCCCCCTCCCGCGGTGGCGTTCTTGAACAGCTGAGCCAGGGCGGGCCGCCAGCTCTCGTACACCGAGGGCACCATCAGGGCCATCGCACCCATGCTGCGGGTGAACTCCAGGGCGCGGCCCGGATCGCTCCGTACCCACTGGGGGAACTGGTCGCGCGCCCGCTCGACGTCCGCGGCGGCCTGCCGTACCGCCGACTCCGAGCGGTCGGTCTGGCGGCTCGCCAGGCCCGACCAGCTGTCGCTGGTGATCTGCAGATACCCGCGGGCGGCCATCGAACGGATCAGGTCCCGGTCGAAGTCACCGCCCGCGGCGAAGTGGCCGCGTGCCTCACCCCGGCCGTACAGCTGGTTGCTCACCGGTGAGGACGCGTGCTGTCGCAGGCCGGACAGGACCCGCCCCTTGGCACTGTCCATGAAGTCGGTGAGGCGGACGTCCGAACGGGGTCCCTGGACGAAGCCGCGGGAGACGAAGGGCTCCAGCGGGCCGAAGAAGACGTACTTCTTCTCCATCGTGGTACGGCTCACCGGTTTGATCACACCGAGGACCTGGAGTTCGAGAAGCCCCCAGTGGTGACAGGCGCCCCAACTCCTCAGCGTGGAGTTCGTCTTGAGGAAGTTGCACAGCATCCAGGTCTCGGGGAGGTTCATCCGCCAGGCGGGACCGGTCCAATCGGCCGCCATCAGCCGCCCTCCCCGTGGCCGCTCTCCGCGTCCGTGTCCGCATCCGCGTCCGGACCGGTCGCGTCCGGGTTCATGCCGTTCTCGCCGGCCACATAGTCGCTCGTGAACAGATACCCCGTGTAGTCGGCGCTCTGAATGACGTCGTCGGGCTCGTAGGCGCCATCGCCATACGTGGGATCGCCCATCGCTCCGCTCCCCCCGGCCGGGACGATCCCGGCCTCAACGGCGCACACTGTACTGACGCAATCGGCACCCAACTAGACTTATATGATGATGTATTGCACATCGGGGTGGCGGTGCCGGCGAACCGGTCCGGCACCCTGCCGGGAGACTCCGGACCACCCCCCGCTCACGCCTCCCGGACGGGTTCACGGTTCGCGGCTGCCCGGTCCGGGGGCCGAGGCGCGCTCCGGCGTCGGGACTCGGTCCATACCGCACGGCAGGCCGTGAAGTACGTCACAGCACGAGGGGCGGGCGACGCCTACCGCTGGGGGCCTCGTCACGGCAACGGCCCGCCCCTGCCGGTCGATCCGAGGACCCTTCACCGATGGGCCGTACAGAGCGTCGCCCCGGACCGCTCCAGGGCGACTTAGGCCACCCTTCCCTGCCGCTGCGGGTACTGGTAATGATGGCGGTGTTCCCTCAGCACATCGGAAGTCTCGCCATGAACCAGGACAATGCCACCGGCCTGATCCCTTTCACGATCGACCTGACCTTCGAGGAAGCCCGACGACGGGCCGAGGTCGTGGCCGCGCTCGGGCCCGACTGGGACCCGGCCGCCGTCCTCCGGGGCGAGGACGAAGCGTACGGCCTGCTCTACTCGGGCCTGGACGCCGAGCAGCAGCGCACCTACGACCTGCTGGTGGCGGCCGGTGTCCTGCCTGGGGAGGGGCCGGGTCGTGCGGCTGCCCATTGATCCGCAGGCGGACCCCGCCCGGCGCGCCTGGACGGCCTGCCCCGTCTGCGATGACGCCCGCCACTGCGAGACCTGCGCCGACCGCCGTAACTGCGGCGAGCACTGGCGCTATCTGATCTCCAACAAGGGGCCGGTCGTCCACCTTCAGTGCCCTCGATGCACGCACATGTGGTCACTCGACACCCGGCCCGGCGCCACCCGCCCCGGCGGCAGCACTTCCTGCTCCTGACGCATCGGGCCACCCCGTCGGCCCCCGCCGTCCCGCCGTCGGCGATCATTCGGCCTCACTACGGGAGGAACGAAGGCGGGAAGAGGCAAGCCCGGCCCGGATTCCCGGTCATGTCGTGGATGTGTCCCACAGCCGTACCGTGTGGTCGTCGCCGGCGCTGGCGAGCAGCCGGCCGGATGGGCTGAACGCCAGCGCGTTGATGCCCTCGGTGTGACCGGTGAACGTGTGGAATGTCCGGCGGGTCGTGGTGTTCCACAACCGGACGGCGGTGCTGTCGTCGCCACCCGCCAAGGCCAGGGTCCAACCGTTCGGGCTGAACGCCAATTGATGGACGGGGACGGGTGGGAGCGTGGCCCATGTGCCGGTATCGGTGGCCCGCAGCGCGAGGAGGCCATCAGGAGCGAGGGCGAGAAGGCCGCCGTTCGGGTTGAAGGCCGTGAGGCCCTTGTTGAATGGGCTGTAGCCCCAGGAAGCGTCTCCGGCGGGTGGGTCCGGCAGGCTGAGTCTACGCATTTCCTTGCCGTCCCATATCCGGGTGTACTCGCTGCCGCCGATGACAAGGCTGTGGTCGTCGGCGGGGCTGAAAGCCATACCTCTGATCTCGTTCCCGTACTCTTCAGCGTCTTCGGCGACCGCGGGTAAGACCTTGTGGGTGTCCGCTTCCCACTGCCACAGCGTGATCATTCCCGTGGCTGCCGCGCCCGCACTGTCCGGTTCAGTGCTCTCCGCCCAACCGCTGTGCCCGATTGCGAGAGTGTGGCCCCTCGGGTGGAAGGCCAGCGCCACGACGCCTCCCAGTTCCGGAGTTTTCGAGAATGACTTGACAAGACGCTCGGCAAAGACGTCCCACAGTTCCACGGTGCCGTCCCTGGTGCCGATGGCGAGAATGCGGTCGCCGCCATGGAAAGCCAGCGTGTTGTACGCGAACTCGTCGGCGGGGACCGATGACGGTCTGATGGTGCCGATCGCCCGGCGGGAGTGCGTGTCCCACAGCCGCACGGTGGCGTCCCGACCGGCGCTGGCGAGCAGGAGGCCGCGGTGCTGGAAGGCCAGGTCCATTACGGGGGTGGTGTGGTCGCTCAAGGCGGCCCGGGCGGTGTTCCTGGGCAGTGACTTGGCGACCACTGCGACCACCGTGAGGGAAGCGGCCGCCCCCGCGGACAAGACCAGGCGCCGAGAGGCGGGAGAGCGCCCGAAACCCGGCGTGACACGGTCTCCTGACGGCGGGGGAGCTGAGGGTTTGGCGGCGAGTGCCTCCTGGAGGCGGATATGCCGGAACTGGTACACCCCACCCGACTGGCGCAGGAGTTCCCGTTCCCGGGCGTCGGCCAGGAATCGCATCAGCCGCCACGGCAGGCGGCCTCGGACCGCCAGGATCAGCCGGAGCACGACGAATCGGGGCCAGGCCCGGGTGAGCAGCACGAGAAGGGAGAAGACCAGGGCGGGGAGGAGGACTGCCAGCCCGAGCAGGGACACGATGTTGTGGTTGAAGACGCCGAAGAAGCTGTCCCAGTGGTGCTCCGCGAGAACGGGCAGATCGAATCTCCCGGGCCAGCCGGGCCAGCCGGTGAGGGCCTGGCCGATGAGGCTTCCCGTGAAGGACGCGATCGTCCAGCTCGCGAGTCCGGTGAGGCCGACGGTCACGCCCCCTGCCAGTGCTCCGAAGAGGGAGGATCGGCGGTCCTGGGCGAGGGAGCGCAGGGGGCTGGTCTGGACGGCGCCCGTCGGAGGGGCGTCGAGCAAGCTGTGGGCCGACTGGGCGAGTCCGACCACCACCGCTACCGCGGTGAACAGCGCGAGCGCCTGGCAGTACAGCACGATGAACTGGAAGGACCACGGCACTATCACGGGTATCGTGACGATGCCGATCAGCATCGGCGCCCCGCAGATCAGGGTCAGGCCCACCCCGGTTCTGAACCCCCTCCGCAGTCTGGGCGCGGAGCCGTGCCTCGACAGGGAGAGGCGTCCGGGCGGCCGGCCCACCGAGGCGTACCAGACGATCAGGACCAGGATCGCTACGCCGACGCCCGCGAAGGCGGTGGACATCAGCATGCCCGGCAGTTCGGAACTCTCCCGCAAGTAGGGATCGGCGAGTGCGAGCGACACCGAGAGCGCGATCATCAGGACCACTCCCAGACTGAGAGCGAACCCCGGTGCGGCCCATGAGGGCATCAGCCGCTGGCTCATCCGCCACCACGCCAGGTCGCGTTCCCGGTGGTCGTGTAGGTATCGAGCCAGGAAGGCGAGCCAGTGCCGCGCACGCGCCGCGTCCCACCGTCCTCCACCCGTCCGCGTCGGGTCGGACGCGTATGCGGCGTCGACCAACTGGTTGATGAGATGGTCCTCCACCGCGTGCCGACAGTCGAACACCGTGGTGTCGAGGAGTTCCGCGGGGTCACCGCCGTGCTGGTAGACCAGTCTGGCCGAGGAGACCATCAGCGGTGTGGACAGCGCTGCGGCGACCGGGCCGTCGGGTGCCGCCCGGATGTGTTCCAGGGCAGGCTCCCAGGTGACGCCGTCGGGCCAGTCGAGGTCCCGCAGGTAGGCGATGAGGTCTTCGGCGGGCACCGGGGAGACCTCGACCACCGGTGCCCGGCGCAGACGTGGGGCTCCGCCGCGGATCAGGTCCTCGAACTCCGCGGCCCGGCAGGTGACCACGATCGGGCGCTCCTGGCCGATGGCCTCGTTGATGGCCCGCACGGCGGGCCGGCGCGCCGATTCGGGGATCTCGTCGAGGCCGTCCAGGATGGGCAGCAGCAGCCCTTGCGCCAGCAGCCGTTGGGGGATCTCGGGTCGGCCGCTGTACTGCGTGGCCGCCACCGTCCGCACGATCCAGCGGTCGAGGGGCTCTCTGACCGGATCCCAGGAGGAGACGGGCAGCATCACCGGGACGGGGCCACCGGCCTCACGTGTGGTGAGCAGGCCCAGGGTGAGCAGCAGGGCGAGGACCGTCTTGCCCGCTCCCGGCTCGCCCAGGACCACCAGCCGCCCGGTCGGGAGTCGCCCGTAACTGTTGGCCAGACGGAGGATGACGTCCTCGAACCTGCCGTCGAGCCGTCCGTCCAGGCGGACACCCACGACCCGGCCCGGTGCCCCCGGGGCGACGGAGGCCGGGCTCGCGGCGACATTGCGGGCCGTCGCCGCCCACGCCAGCGGCAGCACCCGCGGGTCACGCAGCCGACGGGCCCTCGCCTCCTCCGTCAACTGCTCCGTCAGAATCCCGGCGAGGTCGTCCGCCAGCGCGGCCGGATCCGGCCGGGGAACGTCCTGTCGGAGGAAGTCGGCCATGGCCAACACCAACGACATCAGGCCCAGGAACAGGCCCGCCACACTGGCACGTACGTCGTTCGCGCCCGCGTCACCGGTCACCATCCACACGGCCAGGCCGACGAACACCACTGCAGCGCCGATGAGTAAGAGATTGCGGATCGTCCGACGCCGCGACCTCAGAGAAGAGTCCCCTGTCACACCATCACGGTAACGAGATACGCCCCGCGCAACGCCGGTTCGTGACAACCGTACTGAATCTCCTTCTCCGCGGTGGAGGGAGCGGCGGGGCCGACGCGGTGCTCGTCCCAACGGCGCGCCTGCTCCCGTGTGCCGCAGCGCCCGGACTCGGGTGCCGCGGCAGCGCCGGGCGGGATGCCGACCCTGCGTCGACGGGTGCGCATCGCGCCGTCGGCGGACTGACTTTCCCCACGTGTGGCGGTCTCCGAGGGCCTGGGGTGGGGTGGGGTGGGGTGGGGAACAACAGTGCGGCACACGCACTCCGCCGTGCCGCCGACCCCGGCCGACGGGGTCCGCGGGTCGCCCCGTGCCGCCGCCTCGCGACAATCCCGCAACAACTCCGAGGAGTCGGCGGACGGGGCGAGCCAAGCGCCCCTATTGTGCGCCCGTGAGTCAATTCAATGAAATTATCAACGCAATTACCGACTTACTTGGGCAGAGTGGCGTTCACGTCAGCACCGACACCGTGCGCATCATCCTCCTCGCCTTCGCCGCCGTCATCGCGATCCAGTTGGCCATCAGCGCTGTGCGTACCGTCACCCGAACCGGACGCGCCGTGGTCGCGTTCTCCCGGACACAGATCGAGAACAAGTTCTGGCGCGACTCGGGGAAACTCGCCACCTTCGTCTCGTTCGCCCTGCTGGCCATCGCGTACGGCCTGTACGGGCAGGACCAGTCCAAACCTCTGCCCGATGCGCTGAAGTCGCTGGGGAAGGAGTGGTTGACCCAGGTCATTCCGCTGGCGATCGTGACGCAGATGGTCCTGCTCTGCGGGTTCTGGATCATGTTCGGCCTGCTCGCCAGGGTGCCCGCCCGTACATTGCTGGAACCGTTCCAGATCCTCCTCGGCTTCGTCGTGGGGATGGCGCTGGCCGTCGCCGTCTCGGTGGGCGTCCTGCGGCTCACCGATGGCAACGCCGAGAACGCTCTGCTGTTCGCCGGTGTGACGATGATGGCGACGTGCGGCTACATCATGGTGATGGTGAAAGTGTCGGCGAATCAGCCCACCTTTCGGCAGTCGGCGGTGCTGCCGCTGGTACTGGCGTTCTCCGGCCTGGCGCTGCTGTTCACCCTGCTCGGTTCCGTGCTCACGGCCGTCTATCTGGCCACCACCGGGACACCGTCGGTCCAGGGCCTGCTGGGCGTCGGCTTCACCGTCCTGTCGGTGGTCGTGATCCTCTCCTGCTATGGATTCCGCGGGTATCTGGACAACACGACGGTCCCGCCCGCGGTGCCGTATCTCATCGACTTCAGCCTGGCCGTGTCGGCGTGCGCGATCGCCCTCGCGCGATCGACGGAGGCGCAAGTGACGCTGGGCGGGCTGCCGCCCTGGGTGGTCGTGGTCGGCCCGCCGCTGATCATCGCAGCGGTGATACTCCTGGTGAATCTCCGGCAGCATCTGCCCTCGACCGCCAACTGGCAGATATGCCTGGCGGCCGCGTTCGTCGTCGGTCTGCTGGCGGGACCGGCCCAGCAGTTGCTCGCCGCCCAGCTGCTTCCCGTGGTGCAGCTGCTCCCGCTGCCTCAGCTGTAGACCGGCACCGGGATCACCCTGCGACAGGACGGTGTCTCCATCGCCGCCCAGGTCTGTCTGACCGACGGCTTCTCACGCGGCCGCCCGGCGAAGAATCCGTCGCGTGGAAGCGCTCACCTGACGTCTCGGCGGTCGCCCATGCGCGCACGGGGGCGGACCGAAGCTCGGGCACGAGTCCGTCGGCGGTGTCCACGCATGCGCACACCTGTTCCCGACCCACCGAAACCGCCGGGGCGCTCGGCGCGGCGGCGACGGAGCGCTCGGCGCGGCCGGAGGCTCCGCGCGGCCGGGGCCGGAGGCGGCCCGGCCCCGGCCCGAAGCGCAGTGGATGCCCTGAATCCCGCGCCGAGCGCGACCCGGAACGGGCATCGCCTCCCCCGGCCGGTACCGCTGATCGGGTAGACAGGGAACCGTTGCCGCGACCGCGCCGATAATGAGGAAACCGAATATATCGCTCGAAACCGGTCATACGAGAGCCGGGCGACGCCGACAGCGACCGCGAACGCGGCCTGCCCGACAGATGGAGACACGATGAGCATGGCCCCGAAGGCGGACACACAGTCGCCCGTTCCGCACGCTGCCGACAGCCACGATCTGATCCGTGTGCACGGCGCGAGCGAGAACAACCTCAAGGACGTCAGCATCGAGATCCCGAAGCGCCGGCTGACGGTTTTCACCGGCGTCTCCGGCTCGGGCAAGAGTTCGCTGGTGTTCGACACGATCGCCGCGGAGTCGCAGCGGCTGATCAACGAAACCTACAGCGCCTTCGTGCAGGGCTTCATGCCGACACTGGCGCGGCCCGAGGTCGACGTCCTCGAAGGGCTGACGACCGTGATCATCGTCGACCAGCAGCGGATGGGCTCCGACCCCCGCTCCACGGTCGGCACCGCCACCGACGCCAACGCGATGCTGCGCATCCTCTTCAGCCGGCTCGGACAGCCGCACATCGGCTCGCCCGGCGCGTACGCCTTCAACGTCGCCTCGGTCAGGGCGAGCGGCGCGATCACCGTCGAGCGCGGCGCCGGGAAGACGGTGAAGCAGACCTTCACCCGTACCGGTGGGATGTGTCCGGGCTGCGAAGGCCGGGGCACGGTCTCCGACATCGACCTCACCCAGCTCTACGACGACTCCAAGTCGATCGCCGAGGGCGCGTTCACCATCCCCGGCTGGAAGTCGGACAGCTGGTGGACCGTGCGGACCTACGCCGAGTCCGGCTTCCTCGATCCGGACAAGCCGATCCGCGAGTTCACCGAGCAGGAGATGCGGGATTTCCTCCACCGGGAGCCGACCAAAGTGAAGGTCGAGGGCGTCAACCTCACCTACGAGGGACTGATCCCCAAGATCCAGAAGTCGTTCCTGTCCAAGGACAAGGAGGCGATGCAGCCGCACATCCGGGCGTTCGTGGAGCGGGCGGTCACGTTCACCGCGTGCCCCGAGTGCGACGGCACGCGGCTCAACGAGGCGGCCCGGTCGTCGAAGATCATGGGGATCAGCATCGCCGACGCCTGCGCGATGCAGATCAGCGACCTGGCCGAATGGGTCGGCGGCGTCGACGAGCCGTCCGTCGCGCCGCTGCTCGCCGCGCTGCGGCACACACTCGACTCGTTCGTGGAGATCGGCCTCGGCTACCTCTCGCTGGAGCGGCCGTCGGGCACGCTGTCGGGCGGTGAGGCACAGCGCGTCAAGATGATCCGCCATCTGGGCTCCTCGCTCACCGATGTCACCTACGTCTTCGACGAGCCCACCATCGGTCTGCACCCCCATGACATCCAGCGGATGAACGGCCTGCTGCTGCGGCTGCGGGACAAGGGCAACACGGTGCTCGTGGTGGAGCACAAGCCGGAGACGATCGCGATCGCCGACCACGTCGTCGACCTCGGTCCGGGCGCCGGTACAGCGGGCGGCGCCGTCTGCTTCGAGGGCACCGTAGAGGGGCTACGTGCCGGCGGCACCGTCACCGGCCGTCATTTCGACGACCGGGCCGCCCTCAAGAAGACGGTGCGCAAGCCCACGGGCACGCTGGAGATCCGCGGCGCGACGACGCACAACCTGCGCGATGTCGACGTCGACATCCCGCTGGGAGTACTGACCGTCGTCACCGGCGTCGCCGGGTCCGGCAAGAGCTCGCTCGTGCACGGATCGATCCCCGCGGGCGGGGATGTGGTGTCGATCGACCAGAGCCCCATCCGCGGATCCCGGCGGAGCAACCCGGCGACGTACACCGGACTGCTCGACCCGATCCGCAAGGCGTTCGCGAAGGCCAACGGCGTGAAGCCGGCGCTGTTCAGCGCCAACTCCGAGGGCGCCTGCCCCGCCTGCAACGGCGCCGGCGTCATCTACACCGACCTCGCGATGATGGCCGGGGTCGCCATCCCCTGCGAGGAGTGCGAGGGGAAGCGGTTCCAGGCATCGGTACTCGACCACCGCCTCGGCGGGCTCGACATCAGCGAGGTGCTCGCGATGCCGGTGACCGAGGCGGAGGAGTTCTTCGCCGCCGGGGAGGCACGTACACCGGCCGCGCACCGCATCCTCGGCCGGCTCGCCGACGTCGGCCTCGGGTACCTCACCCTCGGCCAGCCGCTGCCCACACTCTCCGGCGGCGAGCGGCAGCGGCTCAAGCTGGCCTCCCGTATGGCCACCGACGGCGGCGTGTACATCCTCGACGAGCCGACCACCGGTCTCCACCTCGCCGACGTCGGGCAACTGCTCGGCCTGCTCGACCGGCTCGTCGACTCCGGCACGTCGGTCATCGTCGTCGAGCACCACCAGGCGGTGATGGCTCACGCCGACTGGATCATCGACCTCGGCCCCGGAGCCGGCCACGACGGCGGCCGGGTCGTCTTCGAGGGCACACCCGCCGACCTCGCCGCCGCCCGCTCCACCCTGACCGGCGAGCACCTCGCGGCCTACGTAACCAACTGACCGAGGCGCTCGCGGCCTCCCGGAGACGCGTTCTCCGATCCGATCGGCCGTGTCCCTGCCGGGCACCGGCAGGCCGCGCGGGACCCCAGAGCGGCCTGGTCGAGGTACTCCACGAACGAGATTCCGACACCGTCCACGTATCACGGCTCAGGAGCCTTC